>JAHLFO010000110.1 GCA_018883785.1 Candidatus Bacteroides intestinipullorum | reverse complement strand
CTATTCAAAAAACGGCTTCAAAGCACACATTTACAAATGCGGAATAATGCTGCGTATCTCCCTGAAAGCCCAATAGTTTACATTATTCTTCCTAAATCCATCCGAAATCGGGCGAGTTTCGCTATCTTTGCCCCATAATAATCTATAGATGAATACAATGAAAGCAACTCTCAAACCGGACTTCCTAGTCCACGACATTGCCGGCGAACAAATCCTGATAGGTGGCGGCGAGCAAATCAATTTCTCGAAGATGCTGATGCTGAACGAGACTTCGGCCTACCTCATTACCGAACTGAAAAAACGGACAACCGCCACGGACAGCGAACTGGCGCAATGTCTGACGGCGGAGTATGAAGTCGGTCCCGAAGAAGCCTTGAAGGATGTGCAGGAACTCCTCCGCCAACTGGAGGGACAAGGCGTGGTTATCTTGGAATGAGCACGGGATTGCTCATAGCCGGATGACGCGGTCGCACATGGCGGTCACTGCTTCGTGATGTGTGATGAAGATGAATGTGCGGTCGGGATAGTCGTGCCTCAGGTTAGTGATGAATTGCCGCTCGGTTTCCACGTCGAGTGCCGAAGTGGCTTCGTCCAGCAAGAGGATGCGTGCGGGGCGCAGCAAGGCGCGGGCAATGGCGATGCGCTGTGCTTGCCCTTCGCTCAGTCCGCCACCGGATTCTCCCAAGAGGGTATCTAGCCCGTCGGGCTGTGCGAAGACGAAATCGGCAACGGCGGTTCGCAAGGCTTGGCGCATGTCGTCTTCCGTAGCTTGTGGGTTGCCCATCAGCAGATTGTCGCGCACGGTACCGCTGAAGAGGGTATTGCCCTGCGGCACATAGGTGAAGTTGCACCGGGTATCCGGCGAGATCGGATAATTGCGCATGTCCAGTTTCAGGCACAAGCTTCCTTCCTCCGGTTCGGTTAAGGCCAATAAAAGGCGGATAAGGGTGGTTTTTCCTTTCCCGGTTTCGCCGGCCACTGCCGTGCAACTGCCCGCAGGAAAATCGCAGGAAAAGTGCCGGAGCACGGCCCGGTCTCCCGGTGAATAGCGGAACGTCACGTCCCGGATTTCTACATCGGGCGTGGCCGGGAAGGGGAGAGGGCCGTTTTTTTCTTCTTCAGGCACTTCCTCCAGCCCCTTCAGGCGGTCAATGGCTGTAAAGGTTTCGGCAAAGGCAGGCAGCAATCGGCCGAGGCTGAGCACTGGCTGCTGGATCTTACCCACCAGTTGGAGGAAAGCTGCCATCGTGCCGAACGTGATCAGGCCGTCCCGCAATCCGACAGCCCCCCAAATGAAAGCCACCAGGTAGCCGCCTGAGAAAGCTGAGGCTACTAATATCCTGACCAACAGCGAGAAACGGGTGCGTTGCATCACCTGTCCATACCACGTTTGCTGACGCATGTCCAACCGGTTTACATGCCGCCGGTCCTGTTCCAATGCCTTGATGACCATGCGATGTTGCAGGCTTTCCTGGATGAGGGACTGGATATGACTGTCGCTCTCCCGGATGGCATGGGTGTAGCGGTTCATCCGATGCATGTAGTATCGGGCTGCGGGCAAGAATAGAGGAAGTATCGCCGCTATCACCCAAGGGAGCCAGGGATCGAGCCAACAGAAGAAGACAAACGCAGCTACCAACTGTACGCTGGTAATGAGCAGGGAAGGCAGGGAGCCTGTCAGCATTCCTGTCAAGGTGGACACGTCCCGCTCTACACGGTTGACTACATCGCCGGTGTGAAAGCGTTCCAGTTCGTTCCATCGGCAATAGAGCAGATGGGCAAAAAGCCGGTGGCGCACCGCATTGCCCAACCCTATCTGTATCCGTACCATCAACCAACTGTCCCAAGCATTGCATGCCTGTTGCATCACCAACAGGCCCACCAGCCATGCTCCGGCTTGCCACAAACTAGTGCCTTCGGTTGCTCCAGTCGCCACATCTATTGTCAGTTTGGATACATAGATAAACACGAGTGACAACAGGACTGAACAGGCGCCAATCCCCGTATCCAGCACGATCCATCTCCGCCACCCGGCAGAGGCATGCCACAAATAAAGCAGGTTTGATTTTGTCATAATCCTATTTTTCTACACACCGCCAAAACATGTCGTCTCGTTCTTCCCAACCGCAGCCAGCACCATGAATAGACGCGCCACACCCAGCCATCCACCGGATATGTCCGCCCTCGGCGGATGACAGCCACCGCCACGGCCCACACCTCTGCGATCGAGGCTATTTCCACCTGTCCGGCATTGCCATCGCCTTGCAGCCACAACCTGTCGCCCGACCGCCGTATGAGGCGGTGGAGCACAATTCGCCCGTCGGCAACTCGAGCCAATACCACAGCCCCTGCGGACAAGGTTTCAGGGTCAATCGCTGCCAGGCTTACAGCGTCGCGCCCATCCCTCAGAAAGGGCAGCATACTATTGCCTCGCACCGGGATAGTCACGGCGTAGCCTTCCTGCACCAGTCCTGCAATTTCGGGCAGCAACTTGTCTTTCTCAAATACTTTCTTCATATCGCTTCCTCTTAGCAGCTGTTTTGATTTTATTCCTAACCTATTTTATTCGGTTCTCCTGTGTAACCTGATGTCATGAAGTACAGTAGTTCGCTATGCGAAGTACAGTAGTTCACTATGCGAAGTACAGTAGTTCACTATGCGAAGTACAGTAGTTCATGAACTGATATAACTACTAAAATCATTAGAAAAATGCCGGAATAAGATCGAAAACAGCTTCTTAAAAACAAGGGTGCCTACACAATTGAGGCACCCCTGCAAACAAAACAAACAAACGGTTCTCCGTCCACACTTGAAACGGAGATAAATGTCGTTTCACAACGACAGTGCTTATAGCTTCCACTTATTCGATGACATAGTGTACCTTGACCTTCACACAACGGTTCAGTTTGGCATTGAGTCCGCGCGTGCTCTTGTCGGACACTACGGCTATCGGATCAGTCAAAGCATTGAGTGAAAAGTTATTTCCTACGACTTTGCGGAAGTTCTCATTCCCTTTGAGCCATTTGATGACAGTATAAGCTCTATTATAGGCGAGCGTTTTGTTTCGTTCCAATCCCACCTTGTCTGCATCTTCGCCGGTATAATTGTCTTGGCTGGTTGCCAATCCTTCGGCCTGGACATACAAGATGCGACCTCCGTCAAGAATACGACGAATGGCCTGCACCGTAGCCGAATCGGCACAAGCAGCTACATAGCCGTCATTGCCCTCAATGGCTGCGTACACATCGGCAAAGCTATAGATGTCTGCATCAACATCCGGTTTCATGTTTTCCTTGACCCTATCCAAGCCGGCATGAGCATTCAGTCCGTATGAGGCGGTTTCTTTATAGTTATCCCCGCTCAACAGGCTCTGTGTCTTGGTTTCGTCGTCCACACGATAATACCAGGTCTTTCCATTATTGCCGTATATCGGCGCATAATAATAACCTTCTTTCGACTTGAATTCTTCCAGACTGGCCGCATCCATGTCCAACGACAACGGCATTTCCGACATCTCATAGCCGCGTGCCACATCATCCTTGGCCGGGCTGACATTGGCTTTCTCCGTAGGCACATCCTCGGTTTGCAGTGATTTCAATGTTGCCCCTGACTTCAGGCGGGTAGCCACTGCATCGGAGTCGGCAAACTTCTTTTGGGTGAATACGCCTGATGCCAGATAGTCGATGGCATTGACCTCATCACCGGCCACGGTAGGCGCATCATCACGACCGGAATAGTTGTTGGGGAAGAACACATAAAAGACAAATGAGCCATACTCCGGACAGTCGTTGGCCACCACCACAGGGGCCGGGGTCTGCTTGACGATATAAACGGGCTCTCCACCCACACAACGCTCCCAACCGCGTTTCTTGAAGTAGTAAGTCACACCGATGCGGATACCTGCGTTCAGGTCGAACCATTTGCTGTCCTCTCCCGTGGATTTTAGCGTAATGGCATCGAAATTAGTTTGATACAGTTCTGTGTAAAGCTTCACGTCCAACGACAAAGCTTTCTTTTTCGTGAAAAAGCGGCTGTATTGCAATTCCAGATTGCCCATCCACTCGTTGCGTTGCGCGGAGATGCCGTAGTGGTGCAGGGCACCCAGTCCGATGGAGAAGATGAACTGGTTCTTCAGGTCTTCGGAGTTGATGCCCTCATAGCCCTTGAATATACGGGAGAGGTTGAACATCACGTTCGCATTCAGGTTCCACCACTTGAATTTGGTTTTCCAATAAGGAGTGCCGTCAGCGGTCTGTAGCTCATCGCCTACAACAAACATGGTTTCTTCTTTACTATACCCCTTGGACTGGCCCAAGCCATACTGGAATTTCACACCAATGCCTGGAGTAAACCATTTACCGACACCCACGTTAAAATCTGGGGATAATTTCCCTTTGAAATCTCCCACGGTGCCATAATCACCAAAAAAGGCATGGCCTCCCACACTTCCGGTGACAAACCAGTTGTCCCTAAAGCGGTTGGTTACTACGCGATAATGATCGTCGGTAGGCTGTGCCACCACTTCCTCGTGACTGAACAACGTGTCCGCCTCAACGGTCTGTGCCTGGATGCCACAGCAAGCCCAAATCATGCACAAATAAGTCGCAATTCGTTTCATTTTTCTTTTTATATCAGATAAACATTAATATGCCTTGTCTTCTCCTCGCAGGCTGTTTGCTACGGTCTTGAATATGATATAGATATCCAGCATGAAACTCCAATGTTCAATGTACCAGATGTCATTCCGTATCCGATTTTCCATGTCATCCAAAGCCTTGGTCTCTCCTCTGAAGCCAGAGACTTGGCTCCAGCCGGTGATGCCGGGTTTTACCCAATGCCGCACCATATATTTGTTGATCAGCTTGGAATACTCTTCAGTATGTTTCAGCATGTGTGGCCTGGGGCCTACTATGCTCATGTCTCCTTTGAGCACGTTGAAGAATTGTGGCGTTTCGTCCAGATTGGTTCGCCGCAGGAAATGTCCCCAGCGGGTGATGCGTGGGTCGTGTCGTGTGGCTTGAACGGCATCTGCTTCAGCATTCAGTTTCATGCTTCTGAATTTGTAGCAATAAAATTCCCTGTCATTCAGCCCGTTCCGCTTTTGTCGGAAGAATATCGGGCCGGGCATGGTACATTTGGTTACTATGGCTACCACCAAATAAATCAGCGGGAACACGGTGCATAAGAACAGCAGTGAGAAAACAAGGTCAAAGGTTCGCTTTAGCAATTGGTTGCCGAGTTGGCTCAACGGTTCTTTCCGCAGACTCAGATAGGGTACCATGCCTATCTGTTCCAAATACATCCGGTTCTGGAAATAGTTGTGTATGTCCGGGACGCTGTAGAAATGCACCAAGTGGTTCTCACAATAATTAATCAACTGCAGGATGATGCTTTTCTCGACAGGAGGCAGGCAACAGAACAAATCCTTGATCCAGTTGTGTTCCCGCAGGAAGCCGATGACCGCCTCTGGTTTGCCCAAATAGCGGCATTCCACAGGAAACTTCGGATTGGGCACATTGTCAAAATAGCCTGCTACGTCATATCCTGCCCACGTTTCTGAAGTCAGTTCGTAATAGAGTTGCAGGTTGTTCTCCGTACTCCCTACGAGCAAAACTGTTTTGCGGTCTTTTCCGCCAAGCCGGATGCGCTTGATGACAAACCGGAAACCCAGTCGGAAAGCCAACATGCAAACCCATAAGAAGGTAATATAGCCCGCGTAGAAGTATGACCACACGTCCATATAGTTTCCGATAGCCAAAATGATACCTGCCAGCACCGCATACGAACCGATGTTCCAGCATACTACGGTGGCAATCTGATAAGCATAGACCTTCCGCTTGTAGAGCATGACCGAGCGCCGCATGCTACACAGAAGATAGCATAGCATCAAAGTCAGCACAATTTGAAGCTTGGGAGCGTTTAACACTTTTTCCCAATGTGTACCGCTCAGCAGCAAACAGAATCCCTCGAACGCAACTCCACAGAGCACCGTCTCTAACGCGATCACGGTGACCTCAATCAATTTATTATAGGATTGCATTCTTACCATCTGTTTGAATCTGACAGTTTCTTTTTTTGAGCCTGCAAATAAAAAGAAAAAAACAAGGCAGGAATGGTCAAATAGTCACTATCGCGTGCTAAATTGTCCACAAACGGCTCATTGTTTTTTGAACAAGGAAGAAGAAAGCCTCACCCGGCATCAACCGCCACAAGCGGACACTGCGGATCAGCCAAAAGCAAGCATTACTTCCAATCCTTTTCCAAGCCTGGTGCTTGCCGGCCGAAAGGTTTTCCCGTTCCATTTTCAACCGATAACCGTCATGGAGCACAATATTTCCTAACAACTGCGTCGCCCGGTTATGCAAGGGTGGGAAAGGGAAGCAGAAGCCTTCGCCTAAATGAGTCTCAATAAATCCGAATAATGCCCGGCTAAACCTCACCAAATGCAACCTTCGCAGCACCTCTGCCAGTTTCCTTTCATCCAACGGTGCCCGATGGAGCATCACCGCCACGTCGCACACTTGTTTCAAGCCGATTCCGTAACCCAACATGTGACGCCGCAGGTGCAAAAGCAGGCAGGCAACATACAGCTCCATGCCCGACGGGTCTGTCGCCAACATCCGTTGCAGGCGGGCATTCAGCAGTGGATTGTACACTCTTTCCCGGCGAGGATGCAGCTCTACCACAACTTTCCCATCTTGTACTACGAAACAGGGGTGATAAATGTAACCTTCCTCCATTAGGAAAGCTTCCACGCGTTCCCATCCCCGACGTACGACTAAGTCGATATCGCCGTAACTCCGATATTGAGGCTTGCGGTACCAGCAGGCCACCGAACTGCCCTTGAACACTTCGGCCTCTATTCCACGGGTAGCCAGCCTGTCCAGCCACGCTTTTTCAGCCTTGGCCAGCAAAACATTCGTACGCTCGATGTGCAGCAGATGGAAAATGTACTGCGTCCACAAAGCTTCCGAAGGGCGACACGCCGTTTGCGACACACCGTCTATCCACACGCCCGACACGGCCTGTTCCCGGCTCAGGGCAAAGAGCCATCCCCAGTCGTTCTCTTCCAAAGACACATCTTCCTCTTTCTCTGAAGACTTTCCCCAAAGGCCCAGGCGGAGGAAATAGAAAAAATAACGGAGTCTGGCATCATCGGACGATGGTTGTTGCGCCTTCATCCTTTTCAAATCTTGATTTTTCATACCATTTTTAGGAGGCGGGACATTTAAAATAACTGCGGTACTTTCCAGGCCATCTTCAGCAGTTTCAGCAATACGCCCGGAAAACCGTGGCGGCGGTAAATCTCCACATCTTCGCGCCACATTTGTCTGCGGCGGGCTTTATCGGTAGACAAGCCGCCCATGCGCATCCGCACCACGTAGCGGTCAAGATAGACTACCCGTAAGTGCATCTCATACAAACAACGCAACAAATAATCCGTATCTGCGGCAATTTTATAATGTTCGTCATACGCTCCAACCTTTTCCATCACTTCCCGCCGGATGTATACCGTGGGATGCAACGGTAACCAGCCGCACCTCACTTTCCAAGGATAGAACGGCCCGCTCACCCAGTTGCGTACCACCCGGTCGGTCTGGTGCGCATCCACGAATAAACCGTCTCCATAGACAATATCTGCTTTTGTCCGGTCAAAACAGGCTGCCAAGTCCGAAAGGACATGCGTGTCAAACAGAATATCATCCGAATGCAACAGGCCGATCACTTCGCCTGTCGCCGCCTGTATGCCCTTGTTGATAGCTTCGTACATTCCGTGGTCAGGTTCTGAAATAATCCGGCTTATGCGGTCTTTGTAGTGCTTGATGATTTGTAGGGAACGGTCACGGCTGGCACCGTCCACCACGATGTATTCGATGTCCGGATGCGTCTGGGCCAGCACGCTCCCGATGGCTTGTGCAATGGTGGCCTCGCGGTTATAACATGCTGTGATAATAGATATTTTCATGGCAGGATGTGCTCTGAACTGGCCACAGATAGCGCAGATTACACGAAGATTGTCACAGATTGTTTATATGGATCGTCAAATCCGTGATTATCTGCATAATCCGTGCTTTACCTGTGGTCAGAAATGTAGTTATCCAATAGATATTGTTTAATCAGCTTGGCATCGAAATGGAAACGCTTTTTCAGTTCGTAGACTTTGGCATCAGCCAACGTCCTATACCAAAAGCCTTGCAAAAAATGCCACAAAAATCCTTCTTTACCATCTAAAAATCCACCTCGAAGAAAATAACGCAAAATAAAGAAAGCGAAAGCCCGCCAAAACAAGGGTAGTTTTATATATCGTAACTTCTTCCTGCGCACTGCTGCCGAGTGTGTTCCTACGCTCAACGTCCCTTTCTCATAAAACCCATACTCCGTCAGCAATAAATCTATTGCTTCACGCGTAGCATAGCCGTTATGCTTTTTCGTCCACCAAGTCAATCCATTCAGATTATCATCATAAAACGGATCTTTCAAATCAACAATCACCCCTTCTTTCAACTGAATATGTTCGTCCATCAAACGATTTTCGCAAGAAGCATATCTCGGTTTGAACAAACGCAACAGTATCAAAGGAATAATGCCATGCTTGATATGCCGCCCCATGAAGATTCTTAAGCAAGGGGCTGTAAGCCCATTTACATCGGCAGGTAACAAAGGCAAACGATGTTGTAACTCTTCAATCAGTTCATCCGAAAGATACTCATCAGCATCCAGTCGCCATACCCACTCTGTGGTTATCGGCAGCTGCTGCAACGCCCAATTAAACTGCTTTGAATAATTTTCAAACGGATGCTGGACGACCTTCGCACCCATGCTCCGGGCAATGTCCACTGTCCTGTCCGTGGAATAAGAATCAACCACAAAAATCTCTTTGGCAAACTTGCGGGCATTGTCCAGGCAACGTCTGACATGAATTTCTTCGTTGTAAGTCAAGATAATGACTGATATGTCCAACATAAAAATAATATTTTATGAGAGAATCACGATTCCTTTTCACTCTTCAGAACATATAACCCGCTTTTTGATGAACCGCGCCGGATTTCCCCCGACCACCGTCCACGGTTCCACATCCTTGAATACAGCAGCCCGTGCGCCTACCACAGCTCCTTTGCCGACGGTTACGCCCGGGCCGATGAAGGCCTCGGCGGCTACCCAGGCACGGTCGGCTATCATAATTGGTCTCTCTATCTGTTCGTGACAAGGAGAAGTGATGTCGTGCGACGCCGTGCAAAGAAAAGCACGCTGCGACACCGTAGCGTTCACTCCAAGTTCGATGAGTGCCGCGTTGTAACAATCCACCCCGGAGGCTAGGCAGGCATGATCTTTCATCACCAAATTCCATGGCATGAAAACACTGGCCGAAGCATAGACATTGGCTGTATCAGCCACTTTAGCCCCAAACAAACGCAGCAGACAACGCTTCCACGGCATGAATGTGCTCTTGGGAAAGGGACGCGCCAACAACGTCCAGCAAATACGCCACAGCATCCTCTTTACGCGGTTGGCTGTCGTGTAGGGCGACTGGAAATGCATGTAATCCATTTTATATCATCTTGAACAAAGCATCGCGGAGCAGAAGGATTTCAAAAACAGGTTCTGTCGTTTATTCGCGCTCCTTTCCCCGCAAATAATCCTTTTCCATCCGCTCCACATATTCACACTTCATACGGTCGCGTTGCACTTCGCACGGAGCGGCCTGAAGGAAAATGCGGAAGACACGGTAATAGTGCATGACGTCCTTGGCAAAGCCCTTTTTACATTCATGTACGTGTCGTTGCTCATGCCAGCCATGCTCGAAAGACGGCGGATGCTTATCCGCCTTCCCTCCACCAGACAAGTATGGCGCAGGGTTTCAAGGTAAGCACCCAATTCTTGATAAATGGCCGGTCGGCTGGCCGATGCGCCCGAAGGCGCAGCAAGTCTTGATTGATTCTTCATTTGTATAAGTCTGTTAATAATTATAAAACATGGTGTATTTTGTTCCTGACATGTCAGGAACACCCATTTGCCCGGGCAAAAAATAAACGCCAACTTTAATGCGATAATTTTTTATATAATTTTTTTATGGAACAAACTTCTTTAAGCCTTTTCAAAGGCTATTCGGACAAAAGTCCAAGTACCGCCACCTTGGCGGAAGTCATTAACCTTATCCGCGAATCGCCGGCAGTGCGGGACCATACCGAAAAACATCGCTACTTCCTGTTGCAAGGCAATGCCATCGCTGCCCGTCGCGAGAAATCCTCTTGTCCGTGTTTCGCTGTGGCCGTGCGGTTTGACGGCGGCAAGCAGCAGAAGCACATCCACAGTTGGACCGGCTTGTGCCTGGCAGACATCGACCACATCGATCCTGACGGGTTGGAAGAGCTTCGCCGCAAGGCGTGTGCCGACCCCCACACCCTGCTGGCCTATGTCACCATTGGCGGAAATGGCCTGCGCATCCTTTTCCTCATCGACAAACTCGAGGGTGTCAACCGGCAGAGCCTGACCCTGTACAAACGCATCTTTGAACAGGCCAACCGTTATTATGCCGACCTGTTGGGCTGTCCGTGTGACCTGCAGTGTAAGAATGCCACCCGCCTCAGCGGGCTTGCCCATGACCCGGCGGTCTTCTTCAACCCGGCGGCTCAGCCCTTCCGTCTGGAGTCGTTCGCCGAGACCCAGCAGCAAACCTTGCAACCAGCCAGCCGTCCGGCAGCCCGGCGTTTGCTGAAGCGGGCAGTGGCAGCCGCCAGCCAAATCTTGCAGCAGGAGCAAGTGGTCTACGAACCCCATCACCGCAACCAATACATCATGCGTATGGGTTATTTGCTCAATGCTTATGGCGTGCCACAAGCTGATGCCGAACAATGGGCTGTTGATACGTTCACGGATTATGACGGGAATGTGGCCGGTGTCATCGCCTCTTGTTATACGCATGTGGACGAACACGCCACGCGCCCGCTGCCGGCGGTCCTGAAAGCGAAGGCGAAAAGCACCTGCGACGTGAAGCAGATCGAAGACTTCCTGAACCGTCAGGCTGTCTTTCGCCACAACGTCATCACCGGGCAATGCGAGATCGCTTATCTGGACGGGAACGCCGCGTCCGAATTCGCCCCGCTGACCGACCGTGATGTCAATTCACTGTGGACGCGCATGAGCAAGGAGGTGGGGCGTACCCGTCAGTGCGACATCTACAGTGTGCTCCATTCGGACTTCGTGTCTCTCTACAATCCTTTCCGCGACTACCTGCAGAGCCTGCCCGCCTGGGACGGCACTACTGACCACATCGCCCGTCTGGCCTCCACCGTTCACGTTCGAGGCGAACAGGCACGCTTCACGGCGTATTTCCGCAAGTGGCTGGTCGGCTTGGTGGCTGGCGTGATCGAAGAGAGCAACGTCAATCATCAGATTCTGGTGCTCATCGGCTCGCAGGGTAGCTACAAGACTACATGGTTCAACTACCTGCTGCCGCCCGAACTGCGCCGCTATTTCTTGACCAAGGTGAGCAACAACTATGCCAGCAAGGACGACCTGTTCAGCCTGAGCGAATTCATACTGATCTGCTTGGAGGAAATTGACGAGATGTCTCCTGCCACCCTCAACCAACTCAAGGCGATGGTGACCTTGAAAAGCGTGAACGAGCGTGCGGCATACGCCCGCAACAAGGAACACCGCCCCCATATCGCCAGCTTCTGTGCCACGGGCAATAATGTCAACTTCCTCAACGATCCCAGCGGCAACCGCCGTTGGTTACCCTTCGAGGTGGAGAGCATTGACCCGCCGCAGGACAATCCCGTGGACTATGTCGGTGTCTATGCCCAGGCTTACCATCATTGGCAGGACAATTTCCGCTATTGGTTCGATGCCGAAGAGATTGACGCCCTCAACCGGTATAACCAGCGTTTCGAGACGCCCAACTTGGAACGCGAACTGATCCTGAGCCATTTCCGTTGCACCCTGCCCGGTGAGACCGGTATTTTCGTTACGACGGCTTATGTCTTGAACCAGATCAACCGGTATATCCGTCAGCCGCTCAGCCCCATCAAGGTGGGGCTTCTGATGAAGCAGTTGGGCTTTAAGCCCATCCGTTATGCTGGACAGCGGGGCTACCGGGTCTACGAGTATACTGCCGAGGAAATCATGCAGAACCGCCACGCTGCCGCCCGTTTTACCCAGGAAGACTGGCAGAATCCGGAGGATGGCCGCGCCCCGGAAGGCGGTCCCGATGAAGAGCCGTTGTTGGTCTGAGCCGGATGGTCAGGTTGACGAGTTGACAAGTACTTTTCCAAACTTATAGGGAAAATTGTTTTTTCAAGTTGCAGATTGCAAATTGCAATTTGCAACTTGTTTTTCATTTCCCCCATATTTTATAGAAGTACTGGTCAACTCGTCAACTTGACCACTCGATAAGAGCAAGGATGCCCTACCTCCTTGCGCAACAGCCATTGAAGGTCGACGGTGCAGCCATCGATGGCTCACGTTGCCGCCATCGTCGGCTTGCGCTGGCGGTTGCGTCACCTACGGCTGGCGGAGGCATTCAAGGCCGTCCCAGGTAGCGGAAAATCAGTTCCACCTGCCGGGAGGTGAAGACGTGTTGCCGGGTCTGGTAACCTGTTTCGCGCAAAGCTTCGCTCAAGGGGCGGTTCAGCTTGATCCACTGCGCCAGGCGGTTCAAGGCTGAGGTAGGGGCAATGTCCGGGGCGTAGGCCCGTGCCAGTTCGCACTTGGAATAGGGACGCACTTGCCACGTCTCTTCCGCAAAAGGTTCTTGATGGGTGGTGTGATTCATGTCTGTAAATTCTTGTTTTTCAGCCCTAAAGGTACAAAAATATCCCGACAAGAACAACCCTTGTTCCCAAATTATTTCACCTTATTTCCTATTGGTTCCTTCTTTTTCCCGGATATTCCTGAAGTGCCCAGGTACGCATCGTATCTTTGTCTCAGCATTCAGCTGCTGAATCCTTAATTTCTAATTTTCAATTTAATTGCTTATGCCACTCAACTACAGCATCAGTTTGCTTCCCCCTCCGGGCAGACCGGATGAAGCAAAGAAAGCCTATGCAAAGGCTCAAGTTAGCCGTGAACTCACCCTGCGCGAACTTAGTGCCCGGGTAGCCAGTCAGACCACGGTCAGCCGTGCCGATGTCTATGCCGTCATCATTGCCACGGTGGACAACATGGTGGATGCCCTGCGTGCCGGCGACCAGGTGGACTTCGGCGAATTGGGCAAGTTCCGACTCCAAGTGACCAGCAAAGGCGCCGAAACGGCCGAGGCGTTCACTGCCAACCACATCACCGGTGTTAACATCCAGTTTGTGCCGGGCGAGGATTTGAAGAACATTTTTCAAGGGATGGAGTTCACACCTGTTCCCACCCGTGCCGCTGTGCGTGCTGTGCTTAAAGCCCAGAAGGCAGGCGAAACCACCGTGGATATCACGCCACCGGCCTCGGGCAATACGGACGACGAAGACGAGGATACCGGCACCACTCCTGGCGGACAGACCGGGACGGGCAGTGACGGCTCGTTCGGATAAATAGGAATCCAACGCGCGCAAACGCGCTTTGAATGTTCTTCATTTAATAATCACTTCTAATTCTTCAGCCTTATGGAAAAGAAACCGAAAACCGTGTGGGGCATTGTCCTCAAAGTGATCATCGCCGTAGCCAGCGCCATTGCCGGCGCCTTCGGCCTCAGTTCCTGCATGAAATGATAGCGGGAAGCTTCTACCAGAACTACCGGGAGATCCGTCTCCTGGTAGTCCATTGCAGCGGTACGCGCTGCGATGTCGATTTTCCCATGTCTGCCCTGCGCCGTTGTCACCTGGAGCGTGGTTTTGCCGACATCGGCTACCATTTCTACATCACCCGCGACGGCGAGGTACATCGTTGCCGTCCCGTCCACCATATCGGAGCCCATGCCGCCGGGTGGAACGACCACAGCATCGGCATCTGCTACGAGGGCGGTCTGGACGAACGGGGGCATCCTGCCGACACCCGCACCTACGCCCAGAAATGCGCACTACTGGACTTGCTTCGCCAACTGAAGGCAGACTATCCACACGCCCGCATCCTGGGACACCGCCAACTCAGCCCGTACATCCGCAAGGACTGTCCATGCTTTGATGCAGCAGAAGAGTATGCGGTTTTTAATGAACAAGTTTCCAGTCCTTCAGGGTATGCCGCTCGGCATCGAAGCTGATGCCCGCCTTCACCACCGGCAGGCCGCACAAGGCGAAACGCTCGGGATACTGCTTCAGGTCTATCTGACGCAGGGCTGCATCGGCATCCTGCCCCAGCTTCAGTTCGATGACGTAGAGTGTGGTCCGGGTGCGCATCACCACATCCACCCGGCCACGGGGTGTGCGCACCTCCACATCCACGTAAGCCCCCAACAGGCTGAAGATGATGTAGAACACCTGCTGGTAATGCCCCTCGTAGTTGGTGTGGTCGCAATAAGGGACGGTGGACAGAAATTCCTGCAACAGGCGCAA
>JAHLFO010000109.1 GCA_018883785.1 Candidatus Bacteroides intestinipullorum | reverse complement strand
CAGGACAAATCCCGTCTTCCCGTTCAGGTCTTGCAGGCGGGCATACGTGTCGGGGTTGCCTTCGCGTTGGAGCACCAGGACGGGCTGTTCCTTCCACGGGAGGCGGTAGAGGGCCAAGCAGGCGTTGCTGTACGTCAGCCCGTCTATCAGTTTGTGCAAATGGTTTTCGGGTATATTCATTCTGCAAAATTACAAATTTTCCAAGGAAAGGTGTACCGGCTGGGGGGGAGAATTTTAGGAACACAGGTAATGGTAGAATAAAAGAGAAGCGTCAACTGCTTGATTTCTTGCAATTAACGCTTCTCTATCTTGTGGACCAGCCAGGGCTTGAACCTGGGACCTCCAGATTATGAGTCTGTTGCTCTAACCAACTGAGCTACAAGTCCGTTGCCTCCTTTGTTCGGATAGCGGGGGCAAAAGTAGTGCTTTTCTTCGAGATATGCAAGACGGAGGAAGGTATTTTAAGATTTTTCGCTCAGAACTTGTACGTGCGGCGGGGATTCTTGGGGAACCAGCCTTTGCGCACACGTTTCTCCTGGTCGAATACTTCCTTGATTGTCCAGAACGAAGAGAAAGCAAATACACCCAGCAAGGAGGACACAAAAAGATCGGATACATAGATGGAAGCCGCCACGCCGCCCAGTCCCAGCAACAGGAAAATCCACCAGCAGCGTGTGCCCCAATAGTATTCGGCCTTGACCACGACGGGGTGGAACAGGCCGATGATCAGAAACGTGCAGATGCCCAATGCCAGCCCTGCCACGCGGTATTCGGTCAGTAATTCCTCCATATAGGCTTATTCCGGACAAATGGGGATTTCCTTCTTGATGCTTTGCTCCAACGAAATGAGCGTTTCGGTGGAGATAACGCCGGGGATTTCCTGCATCTTGCTGTTCAGCAGTTCCATCAGGTGCTCGTTGTCGCGGGCGTAGACCTTGGTCAGCATGGTGTAGGGACCGGTGGTGAAGTGGCACTCCACGATTTCGGGGATTTTCTCCAGTTCGGCCACGACGGACTTGTACATGGAACCTTTTTCCAGTTTGATACCTACATAGGTGCAGGTGCGGTATCCCAGGGATTTGGGATTGACATGATACCCCGAACCGATGATGACGCCCAGGTCGATCAGGCGTTGTACGCGCTGGTGGATGGCTGCGCGGGACACGCCACATTCTGCCGCCACGTCCTTGAACGGGATGCGGGCATTCTGCGAGATAATCTCCAGAATCTGTCGGTCAAGACTGTCTATTTTTTCCATAACTTGAAGTATAAAGGTAATACACTTATCAAAAAGTAAGCAAATATAGGGATTTATTTTAATTTATCCATTCAAGTCGGGAAAAAATTGCAGAAAAAGCATAAAAAACGGGCAAGACCGATGCTTTTGCAGCATTTGCCTTGCCCGTTGACGGGGTATTGGGTGTGTTGGCTTACTTCTCGATGCTTACCAGTTCCACCTCGAAGATGAGGGTGGAGAAAGGTTTGATCTTGCCGCTGTTACGCGAGCCGTAGGCCAGGTCGGCCGGGATGTAGAGTTCCCACTTGGAGCCGACGGGCATCATCGTCAGGGCTTCTGTCCAGCCCTTGATGACTTGGTTGGCGCGGAACGTGGCGGGTTTGCTCTTGCCGTTCTTGTCCTTGCGCTTGTAGGAGCTGTCGAACTCGGTGCCGTCGATGAGCGTGCCCTTGTAGTTCACCTGCACGCGGCTGGTGTCGGCAGGCACGGGACCGTTGCCCTTGGTGATGATTTTATATTGCAGTCCGCTGGGCGTGGTCTGTACACCTTCCTTGGTCTTGTTTTCGGCCAGGAACTTCTCGCCTGCGGCTTTGTTGTCGGCAAATTCTATGGCCAGGGCTTTCTCTTGCACGGCTTCCATCTCGGTGCGCATGTAGGTCTGTGCGGCCATCAGGGTCATCACGTCTTCCTTGCCCAGCGTGCCGGCCACGAAGCCTGCCAGCATTTGTTCGCGGTTCAGGCTCTGCGTGCTGTCGTTGCCGAAGATCTGGCGGTTGAAGCCTTCCACCCATTGCTTGCTGACCATCTGGCCCACTTGGAGGCCGATGATGTAGGCGGCATCTTCCGGATCCAGCTTGGTGGCGCCTTCGTTGAAGCCTTTCACGAAGTTGACCATCTGCGTGGAGTCGATGCCTTGCTGCATCAGGAACTGGTCAAGGCCTTGCGTGCGGGCCATGCCGATGGCGTAGGACAGGGAGTCTACGTTGTTCTCCAAATTTCCTTTCGAGCCTGTGCCCGAGCAGGAGCTGAGGCCGGCGGCAAGAGCCACGGCCACAAACAAAGATAACTTTTTCATTTTGCTTTAATGAGTTTTTATTTATTTGTTGTTCAATACTTTCAGTAGTTCCACCTCGAAGACGAGCGTGCTGTGGGGCGGAATCATCTCGCCTGCTCCCTGGGCGCCGTAGGCCAGTTCGCTGGGGATGTAGAGCTTCCATTTGGCGCCTTCGGGCATCAGCTGCAGGGCTTCCACCCAGCCGGGGATGACCTGGTTGACGCCGAACGTGGCGGGTTGCCCGCGGCGGATGGAGCTGTCGAACAGCGTGCCGTCCAGCAGGAAGCCTTCGTAGTGGCACTCCACGCGGTCGGTCAGCTTGGCGCGGACGGCGCTGGGGTCTCCCTCCTTCAGCACTTCATATTGCAGTCCGCTGGGCAGGGTCACCACTTCGGGGCGTTTCTTGTTTTCCTCCAGGAATTGCTTGCCTTTCTCGATATTCTCGGCATTGACTTTCTGCTCCAATTCCTCGAAATACTTGTTTACGATTTCGCGGGCCTCCGTATGCGTGATGGCGGTCTGGTTGCCGTCCAACACGTCTTTCACGGCTTGGGCGAAGTCCTCGACGACGAGGCCGCGCGCGCCCATGCCCCACAGGTTCTGGCCTATACCCAGGCCGATGGCGTAACTGAATTTGTCCATGTTATCGTTTTAATGGCTCGGAGGCTTTGTCTCCCCGGGCCGGATTTTTCAAGCCGCAAAAGTACGCCTTTTATTTGGATATGAGGCAGTCCGCCCAATTAAAAAATCTTAGCGCGGGGCAGAAAGTCACAGCTGTCCGACCCGAACCATTCATTCCACCGGTACTTCTCCCGTCCCAGGTTCGGCGTAGCGGACATCGAAGCGGCCTTCCGTCACGCGCTCGCCGCTGAAGGTTCCGCTCACTATCCATCCGTCTTTGCGGGAAATGAAGGCTTGGCCCTCCTCTCGGACTTCTGCCGTGCCCTCTATGGTGCAAGCACATGTCACGTCTTCTGCGGGATTTAGCAGCGTGAGGCGCACAGCTTCGCCAAATAGGCCCACAGGCGCTATTATGGCCAAGCGGTTTTCTTCTGCGGTGCTTTCGTCTTTTACTTCGGGCAGGCCATAACGGCCGGATGTGTAAACCCAGCCGTCTATCAGACAGCCGAAAGTATTAACGCCTTCGGTGGTGGCATCGGGCATCAGGGAGGGATCGACGGATTCGTCTTCTTCGCACGACGCGAAGCAGAGGGGCATCAAAAGGAGCAGAAGAGATAATAATTTGTTCATCATATTCATAGTATATAAAGAGGGTCTGTTAAAAATGCCAGTTCACCCCGACGAGCAATGCAAGTTGGCCAAAGTAGCCTTCGCCAGTGTCGGGATGCTTGACGGAGTAATGCTCGCCGTGGTATTCCAGTTGGTAACGGTCGGAGGTGGATAACAGCCAGTTGAGCCGCGCGGAGATGCCCCATTGCGGTGTCAGCAGGTATTCGCCCTCTACGGAGAGGTTACCTCCCAATTTGTTCATGGTCACTTGGCGGGGCTTGCCGTATACTCGGCTGTGGTCATTGTAGTGCAGCCAGCCTACGCCCAGAGCTGCTTGCCATGCCCATGGGCCGTGTTGCCCGAAGAAAGCGAACTGTGGTGCGAGGTAGTGCATCCCGATGTGATCCGAGCCATCGGTCCAGCTCGCGCGGTAAAAGCTGCCTTGATACAGCAGGCCCGGCCCCACGTGCAGGCCGTTTTTCCCAGTGGATAGGCCACGGTAGCCGTAAAACACATTCCAAGCCATGCCCGGGCGTAAATCTGAACGGTAGGCATGGGTCGGGCGGGTGATGCCCAGGAATCGGCCCGTGTATCCCGATGGCCCTACTTGCACGCTGAGGACTGACTTCTTTCCGCCTCCTTCTTGTGCGGATAGCGGAAGTACGGCAAGGGTGGCCGCCAATACGATGCCGAGCACAGGCATCCATCGTTTCCTGTTCATAATGGTTTCCGATTTATGTTTCTTATTAAAAAATGCGGCAGGCTCTGGAATACTGCACGGAATGGGGCGTTTTTTACGGAAAGATGCCTCGGTATGCAGGCGGCAATTTTGACAGATAAATCCTCTGCTCAGGAGCGCTTCCTTTGCCCGTGTCCCCGTCCGTGCTTACCCATGCCTGCGCCCGTGCTTCCGGCCTCGCAGAAGCACGGGCGCAAGAGGCCGGAAGCACGGGCGTGGATATACCCCCGGAAATGCAAAGAAAGACTAAATGATGCACGGCGGTGAACGACCGATGCGGAAATGAGGTATCTTTGGGGAAATTTAAGAGGTAAAGCTATGAAAAAGAACCTGGTAGTATTGTCCGGCGCAGGCATGAGCGCCGAGAGCGGCATCAGCACGTTCCGCGATGCCGGCGGTTTGTGGGAACAATATCCCGTGGAGCAGGTGGCCACGCCCGAGGGTTACGCGCGCAATCCGGAGCTGGTTATCAATTTTTACAACGAACGGCGCAAGCAGTTGCTGGACGTGCAGCCCAACGAAGGACATCTGGGCGTGGCCGCGCTGGAGAAGGATTTCAACGTGACCGTCGTCACACAGAATGTGGACAACCTGCACGAACGCGCGGGCAGCACCCACGTCATCCACCTGCACGGCGAGCTGACCAAGGTCTGCTCCAGCCGCGACCCTTATAATCCGCATTACGTCAAGGAACTGAAGCCGGAGGAATACGAGGTACATATCGGCGACCTGGCAGGCGACGGCAGCCAGTTGCGCCCTTTCATCGTGTGGTTTGGCGAGGCTGTGCCCGAGATTGAGACGGCTATCAAGTATGTGGAGAAGGCGGATATTTTTGTCATTATCGGCACGTCGATGAATGTCTATCCCGCCGCGGGCCTGCTCTATTACGTGCCCGAGGGGGCAGAGGTCTACCTCATCGACCCGAAGCCCGTGGACACGCACTCCGACCGCGTCGTGCGGGTGATACAGAAAGGCGCGTCGGAAGGTGTCAAGGAGTTGCGGCGGATGCTGGTGCCGTAAGGGCTTTCGGGTTTACTTCTTTAGCATCAGTCGGAGTACGAACCAAGCGTGGTGGGTCACGGTGCTCAGCCAGCCGTAGTGACGCACCATGATGCGGAAGCGCTCCTGGAGCGAGGCGCGGCGGTTGGCGGTGGTCAGGCCCTCGTCCAGGTAGTCGATGATGACCAGGTGGGCGTTGTGCATCGTGCGTGCTTTCTTCATGATGCGGATGCACCAGTCGAAGTCGGCGGAGAAGCGATAGCGCAGGTCGTAGGGCTCTACCAGGTCGCGTCGGGCAAAGAAAGCCTGGTGGCAGACCAGCATGCCTTGGCGGAAGCTTTTCCACGTCAGTACTTCGGGCGGGGAGAGGCGCCGCTTGCGGACGAAGTGTCCCTCGGTGTCCACCAGGTCCGTGTCGCCGTAGATGACTCCGGGCAGGGTGTCGTGCGGCCCCAGCGAGTGTACCATCTGTTGCAAGGTGTCGTCTTCGTGGAAGCTGTCGCCGGCGTTGAGGAAGCAGAGGTAGTCGCCCGTGGCCAGGGCGATGCCCTTGTTCATGGCGTCATACAGCCCCTTGTCCGGCTCGCTGACGATGCGGGCAATGCGGTCCTTGTACTTGCGGGCGATGGCCAGGGTGTTGTCTGTCGAGGCCCCGTCGACGATGATGTATTCCACGTGGTGGTAGGTCTGGGCGATGACGCTTTGTATGGTGTCTTCCAGCACGGCTCCGGCGTTGTAGGTGACGGTGATGATGCTGAAGGTGGGCGTAGGGCGGTTGTGCATATCAAAGTTTGTTGTACAATTCGATGAAGCGGCGGGCCACGGTGTCCTCCGAATAGTGTGCGACGGCCTTGCGGCAGGCCTGTTCGGCCAGGTTGGGATAGTCCGGGTCGGTCAGGGTCCAATAGATGCCGTTGGCAAAGTCTTCGGCCGATTTGTAGGTAGCCACGTAGCCATTGTGCAGGTGGTCGATCATCTCCGGGATGCCGCCCACGTTGAAGCCCACGCAGGGTGTGCCGCAGGCCATGGCCTCCATGATGGTGTTGGGCAGGTTGTCCTCCAGCGACGGGGTGACGAAGATGTTCACGGCGTTGTAGATGTCCACCAGCCGATGGTCGTCGCGCACGAAGTCCAGCGGATAGACTTGGAAGGGTAGCATGTCCTTCAGCTGCTGGGAGTATTTGCCAAAGGTCACCACGCCCAGTCGCTCTTTCAGTTCGGGATGACGCTCGGCCAGCAGACGGCACGACTCTACCAAGTAGTCAATGCCTTTGCGCTTGTCCGTGATCTTCACCGAGCCAAACAGCATCAGCAGCTTGTCTTGCGGCAGGCGGCACTTCTCGCGGGCCGTGGCCTTGTCGTGCGGGCGGAAGAGGTTGGTGTTGATAGGATTGGGTATGGTGGTTATGGGTTGTCCTGCCAGCAGGGAACTTTGCCGGGCCTGTTCGCCCAGCCAGTGGCTACAGGTGACGAAATGGATGCGATGGCGGGCGTAGATGGCGTTTTTCTTGTGGAAGATGCGGTAGGAGAGGTCATGCTCGCGCCGTCCGTTGTGGATGAAAGGGCAGTTGTGGCACTCCGTGCGGTAATGGTCGCAACCGCGGGTATAGTGGCAGATGCCGGTGCAGGGCCACAGGTCGTGCATCGTCCAGACTACGGATTTGCCCGATTCCAGGATTTTCTTGAGGTCGCGCAGGGACAACATGCCTTGGTTGATCCAGTGCAGGTGGATGACGTCGGCCTGCTGGAATTCGGGCAGGGTGGTGATGTCCGTCCCTGTATTGGCGATGTCTACGGCGAAGAGGTTCTTCCGGCTGAAGCAGTTGGCCATCCAGATGACGACACGTTCCCACACGAACTTCCACACCAGCCGCCAGCTCTGCCTGAGGGGCACGACGGTGATTTGTTCCGTTTCTTTGTCGCGCACCAGCATCTTGGCTTTGATGCCGTGGTTCTTCAACGCTTCCAGCAGGCGACCGGCAGCAATGGCCGCGCCTCCCATGCGTTCGGAGGTATTTATCAGCAAGACTCTCATAACAAGGCAACTATTTGCAAGTCGGGAAGACTTTCCCCGCTTTTGACTGCAAAAGTACGCTTTTTCTCTTACAATTCTTTCCTCTCAGGCGCCAAAATCGCCCCGCAGCGTACGTTTTATCCGTCGGATGGCCTTTGCCCAGAAGCCGAAGTGCCGGTGGTAATAGCGGGCATAGGCACGCCGGGCGGCCTGATTCTCTTCAATGGGGGCTATTTTGACAACGGGCAAGGGCTCTTGCCGCAGGACGGAGGCATAGAGTCCGCCACCGCCGCAGTGGGTGCCGCTGCCGTCGAAGCCACCGTTCTGCACCAGCGAGCGCCCCACGTTGAGCGAGAGCACATCGGCCAGGAAGAGGCTGGCATTCCAGCGGATGGCCCACGAATTGTTCTTGCCTTCCACCTGTCGGCGCAACATACGGGTGTAGCGGTAGGTGCCGTCGAAGTCGAAAGCGCGGGTCAGCCCCTTAGCTTCCAGTTCGTGCAGCAGGGCACGTCCGTCGGGATTGAACAGCCGCCACGCCCGGCGCCATGTGGCCCAGCCCCAACTGCCGGTCCACTTGATGAGGAAGGTGTCGGGCAGGGACGGGTCTTGGGTGAAGTCGCAGGCCTGGATGTGACCCACGCGCGGTTCGTCCTTATAGGTCTCTAAGGCATCGTTCATGAAGCGCAGGAAGGCCGGCGAGAGGATAAGGTCGTCTTCCAGGACAATGACGCGGTCGAAGTCTCGCAGAAGGGTGGTCACGCCGTCGATGACGTTGCGTGCCAGTCCCCAGTTCTCCGTGCGCTCCACGACGTCCACTTGCTTGAAGCCGTTCAGCGAGTGGATATAGCGGCGCACCTCGTCCACGGCAGGGCGGGCAGCCTCGTCGCGCGGGGCATCGGAGTAGATGAACAAGTGGCTCTGTGCAGACTCCGGGTTCTGCAAAAGGCTTTCCACCAGGCGGCGCGTGTGTGCCGGACGGTTGTAGGTGAAGAGGAGGATGGGGGCGTAGGTGGTCATAAGCGTAATTCTTATTTATATATTCGGTTCAGTGCTGCCTGCAACGCTTCCAGGTACCCGCGTCCGAAGCGCAAGTCCGGCTCCATGTAGTTGCCTTCGGCCCATTCGTTCCAGGATTTCAGGAAGGCGATGCGATGTTCGGCAGGCTTATCCGCCAAGTTGCGCAACGTGGCCTCGGCATGTGCCTGGAACCTGGCAGGCGTGGAGTGGATGAGGATATGCCCCTTGCGGCCCGAACGGGGCGAATGGTCCCAGTTGGGGATGAGCGTGGGGTAGCAGTCTTCGCGTTTGTCTTCCGGTCCGGTGAAATAGCGGGCGGCACGGGCATAGTCCACGATGCGGCCACGGCCGAAGCCTATGCGCATCAGCTTCATCCAGGCTTTCTCCACGAACGAGAAGTCCTTGCGGAAGAAGTCGAAGAGGCGCACTACATTTACAGCATCAAAGCCCAGGGAACGCAGGCGGTCTATCTCCGAAGCATGGTCCGTCTGCCCCACGAAGTGGATGCCGGGCAATCCCCCGGCCTGCGCCAAGCGTTGCCACAGGGCGATGAAGCGCGGAGCATCGGGAAGTTCGTCGGGATTGTACACCATGAACAGGGGCTTGCCGTCCACACGGATGTAGCGCGGGTCGTGGAAGGCGGGAAGCAGGGTGCGGAAATGGGCTTCGTAGTCGGCATCGCCGGGATAGAGCTGTTCCATCAGGACGCGGTGCGTGCCATCCTTGCTGAACTGCTTGTCCTCCCAGCTGTGGTTGGCCCAGGCAAGGCAAAAAGGAAAGTCGGGCTTGCCGGACGCCAGCACCTCTTCGAAGGGGCGTTGCAGCAGGCGGCGGCCGTTGCCAAACCAGTAGTGCCAGTAGCAGAAGCCCTCGACGCCGTACTGCCGGGCCATGTCGGCCTGTTCCTGGCGGGTCTCGGGAACGCGCAGGTCGTAGTATCCCAGGTCGGCAGGGACGCGCGGTTGGTAATGCCCCCGGAACAGGGGACGAGCCTTGCCCACGTTGGTCCATTCGGTGAAGCCTTTGCCCCACCAGGCATCGTTCTCCGGCGTGGGATGGAACTGAGGCAGGTAGAAGGCGATGACGCGGGCGGAAGTATCTTTTCTTGTTTCCATGATGGAGTTACGGTTTATGTGAGAATGTCTTGCGGAGGAACCGCCGCAGGTTGTATCGTTTCAGTTTCTGACGAATAATGCCGGGCAGTGACTTTATATAATATAAGGTGCAGCCGCTGGCGCGCAATTCGTTCCACCAGACCGCGGCACGCGGCACCCGCAGGCTG
>JAHLFO010000108.1 GCA_018883785.1 Candidatus Bacteroides intestinipullorum | reverse complement strand
GCGTATCAGCGAGGAGCTGACCGGCTCTCCGCCGGGGGCGTCGGGCAGGCGGAAGGCTTCTGCGGGCCGTATGTCGATGCCCAGTTCGCGGCCGTAGCGCGCGTAGTCCCCGAAGTCTTCGCTGCGGTTGTGCCCGAAGCGGTGGTCGTAGCCGATGAGCAGGGCGCGGATGCGGTAGCGGTTCTTCAGCACCTCCATGAATTCGCGGGCCGAGAGGGACGCCAAGTGGGGGGTGAAGTCCAGCAGGATGCAGGTGTCGATGCCGGTCTCCGCCAGCAGGGCGAGTTTCTCCTGCGGCGTGGTCAGCAGTTTGGGGCGGTAGTCGCTCTGTAGCACCTGGCGCGGATGCACAGGAAAGGTGACGGCCGCCGACTCCAACCCGCGTGCCGCTGCCTCACGCCGTACCTGGTCGATGAGGAAGCGGTGGCCCCGGTGCACGCCGTCGAAGAAACCGATGGTGGCCACGCTGGGGAGGTTATTGGAACAGATGTCGCCAATCCTCATGGGCCTGGGGGGTATAGGTATGGATACCGAGCGAGCGGGCCGTGCGGCAGTTGGCTTCGGCGTCGTCGATGAACAGGGTCTCTTCCGGCGTCAGTCCGGCGTCGGCCAGTACGGCCTGGAATATCTCGGCATCGGGTTTGATCATCTTCAGCTGGTAGGACAGGTAGATGCGGTCGAAGTAGTCTTCCACGCGGCGGCCTCCTTGGGCAAAGTCGTGCGTGCAGGCATAGTCCCAATGGATGGCGTTGGTGTTGCTCAGCAGGCAGACTGTGTAATGCTTCCGCAACTCCAGCAGGAAGTCCAGCTTGTAGGCGGGGATGCCGTCCAGGAAGCTGTTCCAGGCCTCGTCGATGGCCTCGTCCGTGACGGGGCGGCCGATGGCCTGGCGGATGCGCTCGCGGAAGCCGGCATCCGAAATCAGCCCTTTCTCGTGCAACTGGAAGAAGCCCTCCTGGTGGCAGTCGTGCAGCAGGTTCTCTACGTCGGGCATTCCCAGGCGGCGGAAATGCTCGAGACAGCGGCGGCGGTCGAGGTCTATCAACACGCCGCCGAAGTCTATCAGCAGGTTTTTAATGTGTCCGTCAAGCATGTTTCTTGCTCATTAAGCGTTTCACACCCCGGTAGATTTCGCCCACCCACAGCACGCACGAGGACAGGCCCACGATTTGCAGCCACGTCACCCAGTCCAGCGGGACGGTGCGGAACACGGCGCCGCCGTATTGCACGATGATGACTTGTCCCACGATGATGGCCAGCACAATCAGTTCCATGCCGTAGGACTTGTTGAGGTGGTTGAAGGCGGAATGGTTCGTGCCGAACACGCGGGCGTTGAACAGGTTCCAGAATTGCAGCATCACGAAGAAGGTGAAGAACACGGTGAGGTCGTGCGTTGTCATGCCTTCGGGCGTATGGTTGTAGTACCACAGCATGCCCATCAGTACGACGAGGAAGATGATGCCCACGCCGATGATGTTCCACCACATGGGGCGCGTGATGATGAAGTCCGTGCTCTTGCGGGGCTTTTCCTCCATCACGTCCTCGCTGGGCGGGATGGAAGCCAGGGCCAGGGCGGCGAAGGTGTCCATGATGAGGTTCACCCACAGCATCTGCGTCACCGTCAGGGGCAGGTCGGTGCCGATGAGCGAGCCCAGCAGCACGATGAACAGGGCCACGAAGTTGATGGTCAGCTGGAAGACGATGAAGCGCTGGATGTTCTTGTAGAGCGAGCGTCCCCACATGACGGCCGTGGCGATGCTGTTGAACGAGTCGTCCAGCAGGGTGATGTCGCTGGCTTCCTTGGCCACGGAGGTGCCCGTTCCCATCGAGAGGCCCACCTGGGCGTGGTTCAGGGCGGGGGCATCGTTCGTGCCGTCGCCGGTCACGGCCACTACGGCTCCCTTCTTCTGCAGCAGTTGCACGAGGCGTTGCTTGTCCGTGGGGCGGGCGCGCGACATGATTTTCAAGTCCAGCACGCGGTCCAGGGCCTCTTCGTCAGAGAGTTCGGCAAAGGCGGCGCCGGTGATGCGGTTGCGTTCCGTGTCCTCGGGCTTCCACAGGCCTATCTGGCGGGCAATCTCGGTGGCGGTGCCCGGCGTGTCGCCCGTGACAATCTTCACGCTGATGCCGGCGGACTGGCACTTGCCTACGGCGGCAGGCACGTCCGGACGGATGGGGTCGCTGATGGCTACGATGCCCAGGAAGGACAGGTCGTTGCCGCCGGCCAGTTCCACGCAGTCCTGGGGCGCGTTGTCATCCACAATCTTGTAGGCAAAGCCCAGGGTGCGCATGGCCATGTTCTGGTAGGTGAGCAGTTGCTGGTCCACGGTGGAGCGGTATTCGGTAGCGTCCACGCGCTGGCCGTCCAGGACGACGTCCCGGCACTTGCCCAGCACGATTTCCGGGGCGCCCTTCACGTAGAGCACCTTCTTGCCCAGCAGGGGCGACTGCACCAGCGTGGCCATGTACTTCCGTTCGGTGGAGAAGGTCAGCTGGTCCAGCACCGGGGCGTTCTCGCGCAGCGGCAGGTAGTCCTGTCCCTGCTTGTTGAGCCAGAGCAGCAGGGCCACTTCGGTGGGATTGCCCACGCCTTTGGGCTTCTCGCCCGGGGCGGTTTCTTCGAGGAAGGCGGTGGAGTTGGCGCTGATGCCCTCGGCCACCAGGTGGCTGATGTCGTCCTCGCCCAGGTCGCCGTGGTTCTTCAGGGCGTAGAAGTTGGGTTCGTGCACCTGCATGAGGTTCTGCGTCAGCGTGCCGGTCTTGTCGGTGCAGATGGTGGTGATGGCACCCATCGTCTCGCAGGCGTGCATCTTGCGCACCAGGT
>JAHLFO010000107.1 GCA_018883785.1 Candidatus Bacteroides intestinipullorum | reverse complement strand
TATTGTCAAGAACTTGCATGTTTCAAAAATGTGTAGTACTTTTGCACTCGCAATCGAAAGGTGACACGGTGGTGTCATAAGCTACGAAAATTGACAAGATGAAATCGTAACCAAGTCGTAACCATTAAATTTTAGGTTACGCATAAGTTACTGATTAAAAAGATATTATAAGCGGCAGGTACGAGTCCCGTACGCACCGCAACTCGGAAAAGCAAAATTAGGAAAAGCTCTGATTCCCAACGGAATTAGGGCTTTTTTATTGGTTTTTCGGGTGGCAAAAAATAGCGTTTTGAAGAAGTTATGAGGGGCAAATTCAGGGTCCTTTTTAGGGTCACTGAAAAAAGCACCTGAAATGTATTATACTTCGCTGATTTTCATATTCTTGTATAGGAATTACCTGTTCCCTATTTTGCTAATTTTGTAACGCTAAAAACAAAGTGAAATGAAACAGGATTCAATGAAGGTTTTGTTCTTCATCCGCAAGAGCAGGCTGAAGAAAAACGGCGAGGCTCCGGTGTTCCTCCGGATAACCATCAACGGACAATAGGATGAGATACGCATCCAACGTTCTGTCCCCATCCATCTGTGGAATAATCTGAAGGGATGCAGTAAAGGAAAAGACCGTGTGTCCTTGGAACTGAACAGTTACATAGAGGCTCTGAAAGTACGGCTGTATCAAATCCACAAGGAACTGCTCTGCCGGGATGCACTGATCACTCCCAGAAACATGCTGGTCAAGCTGTCCGCCAAGGAGGAACGGCATTTGGTTGTGGAAACAATGAAAAAGTGTATTGATGACTGGCACTCTCTTATCGGGCAGGAATACCAACCTTCTACTATCTCCCGCTATGACAACTGCTATGAATCGCTGAAAACAGTAGTAAAGGAATTCTATAAGCAAATAATCGCAAAAAATCCCAATAACCTCCCCACATAAAACACGGATTACGCGGATTTTACCTTTTGGAAAGGTTCCCATCCGCATAATCCGCGCATACTATATTTTACATCACAAACTTACCAGTGCCGTTCTGGGTAGAGATCGTTCCACCACTCGGGACTGTCTTGGAGCCAACGAGCAAACCATGCCATAATGGAGTTGTGCCAAAGGACACGCTTCTCGTAGTCGCTGATGAAATGGTTCTCGCCATCCACAGTGATGAATTCTACGGGCTTGCCCAGAATTTTCAAGGCGTTGTAGAGCTGGATACTTTCGCCTATGGGAACATTGGTGTCTACCGTGCCGTGAAGCAAGAGAAGAGGTGTCTTGATTTTATCCGCGTTGAACAAGGCACCGTGTTTGGTGAAGAGGTCAGGTTTACTCCACGGATAACTTTCGGCCGCGGCAATAGCGTTGTACGAATAGCCCCAATAACCCTCGCCCCAATAGCTCGTCACGTTACTGATACCTGCATGCGAGGCTGCTGCAGCAAAGAGGTCGGTCTTAGTCTGTAGGTACATAGTCATAAAGCCGCCATAGGACGCACCAAGACAACCTATGCGCTTGGCATCCACAAAGGGATGGGCCTCGCAGAACTTCTTCGTACCCTCGATGATCTCATCAGCTGTCCAGTCACCCCAGGCATTGACGTGGCGGGCGGAAAACTCTTGTCCATAGCCGATAGCACCGCTGGGATTGATAACGTAGACCACATAATCGCGCGAAGCGAACAACTGGGGGCTATAGGGCGAAGTCATGCCGCGCGTGGTGGGTGTGGTGCCACCGTAGTAATAGACTATCAAAGGATATTTCTTCTGCGGATCGAAAGAAGGAGGCAGGCACATCATACCTTCTATAACGGTACCATCAGCCGCAGTGAAGTTCCACGGTTGCATTTCACCCATTTCAATTTCATCCAACCGTTCTTGCATGGGGTTGGCCAATAGGGTTGACTTACCTTTCTTGCGGTCGTACAGATAGGCCACGCCGGCACTGGTATTGCCACCGCCCACGTAGGCCATCAGCGATGAGTTGTCATCGGGCACAGAGAAATTGCTGATGACATCCTGCTCCAAAGCCAACATCTCGAATGAAGCCTTCTCGGGATCATAGCGGTAAATATGCTGGCAGTCCTTGTCAGTGGTATTGAAGTAGATGCAGCCATCGGCACGGTTCCATCCCCCGCTGATAATCGAAGGATTGAAGTCGCGGGTGATGGGCTTGACCTCCTTGGTGGGCAAATCCATCAAGAAAGCTTGCACGTCAAAGTCATTGGCTATGGGCAGGCCGCCGCAATTTTTGCCGATGCCACTGAAGGCCGAAGGACTGCCCGTCAAGAGCAGTCTCGTGCCGTCGGGCGAATAAGAGGCTCCGTTGACATAGGCATCCCACTGTACCAAGGTATCTGCCTTCAGCGTAGCCAAATCCAGCTGGAAAATGGCGTTCAAGGAGAAAGGACACTTGGTGATATTGGGCTTGTTCGCCGTACAGAGCAACTTGGCACCATCGGGCGAAATGTCGTTCAGATAAACACTATGGCTGCCATACGTCAGCCGTTCAGACAAACCGGTAGACAGGTCATACTTCACCAAATAATAACGATTGCGCGAACCGGGAATGCGATCATCAGGATGCAGCAGGCGCTTTAACGGCCCATCTACCTTCTCTCCCTCTGCAGTTTTCGTATAAATCAGGTAATCTTCGTTGGGCGACCACGTAAAATACCCCTCGGGAATGTCACGGCGCACCACGGTTTCTTGCCCTGTAGCCGGGTCGTAGATGAGCAGGTCATTGCCCTCACGTCCGGTCACGGTGTAATAGAGGCGGCTGCTCCGATTCATCCAACGCATACCCTCGTTGACATTAGGTAGCAGGACTCGACCTGTCTTCACTTCGGTCAGTTCAGTGTGGGTGCGCGAACGATTCAAATCATAATTGTCTCTGTAACGGGTCAGGAGATACTTCCCGTCTGGCGAGAGGGAAACAGAAACGACACGACTGCCGAAATTGGTGTCGAACAAAGAAAGACGACGTTTCAAGTCGGGAGAGATGCGGCAGACCACGTCGGCAAAGTCCTTATTTTGCTCCCACTCGCATTTCAAGACAGGCTGTGCTTTGTCCTCAGAGGTGGAAAGCAGCTTGATGGCCACGTCATAGTCAGCCTCCGGCTCAAGGCGCAAATCTATCACCACGGGTTGCACTTGTGCGAGGCTGTCCTCAGCCGTAGTCTTTACCCGCTTGGATTCGCCGTTGACAAAGACCTCAAAACGAGCGGGGGATGTCACTCGCAGTTTACCCTTCATAAAACGCTCGGCCCGCATACGGGTGGAGAGCACGTAGAGCCGGCTATCCGTTTCGGGCTTGCCTACCGTAATGTATCCGGCGGTATCAGTCGCAACACGCCTACAGCCCTCTGCATCCAAGGGAATATCAGTTTTCAATAACTCGGCAGCGCCAAACTTCTCACCTTTTTGATTGATGCTGTCGCCCTGCAAGGGCATACGCACTGTGAGAGGCGGACATTGCTTAAATTCCGTTACTTTTTCTTGTGAACGGACGGTCAGCCCCAACAGCACCAGGGCCGACGCAAGAATAATCTTTTTCATTGATATCAATTGGTTGTTAAAAAATCAAAGCCACTCCACAAGTTACCGGGCGGCAGCGGTGCCTCCACGTCTATCAGCTCCTTGGAGACAGGATGAATGAACCGTATGCGGCGGGCGTGCAAACTGATGCTGCCATCGGGATTGGAGCGGGGGAAACCATATTTCAAATCCCCCTTGATGGGACATCCCATCTTGGCCAACTGGCAACGGATCTGATGGTGGCGCCCCGTCTTTAAGTCTACTTCCAAGAGGTAGTAGTTCTGCGAGCGGCCTATCAAGCGATAGTGCAGGATTGCCTTCTTGCTGCCCGAACGCTCGGTATCGTAGGCATAACTCTTATTCTGCTTCTCATTGCGCACCAAATAGTGCACCAGCTCGTCCTCGTCCTTGGGTGGACGCTCCTTCACCACGGCCCAGTAGGTCTTCTTCACCTCGCTGCCCTTGAACATCTCGTTCAGACGGGAGAGGGCTTTGCTGGTCTTGGCAAACACAACAAGACCGCTCACGGGACGGTCCAGCCGGTGGGTGACACCAATGAAGACATTGCCGGGTTTGGCATACTTCTCTTTCAGGTATTGCTTCACAATCTCCGACAGAGGCGTGTCGCCCGTTTTGTCTCCCTGAACAATCTCAGAAGCGGTCTTGTTGACGATTATTATGTGATTGTCTTCGTAAAGAACGGTCATAGAAATGAGGTTACATGTTCATGCCGCCGTCCACTTGGATGACCTGACCGGAAACGTAAGACGACATATCCGAAGCCAAGAAGGTAGCGATATTGGCCACATCTTCGGGCGTACCACCGCGGCGCAAGGGGATACGCTTGGCCCATTCAGCCTTCACTTCGTCAGAGAGGGCATCGGTCATGGCGGTGATAATGAAACCAGGAGCGATGGCGTTGGCACGGATACCGCGCGAACCCAATTCTTGGGCAATGGACTTGGCCAGAGCAATCAGACCGGCCTTAGATGCTGCGTAGTTGGACTGTCCGGCATTGCCATGGACACCGACCACGGAAGCCATGTTGATGATGCTGCCGCTACGCTGACGCATCATGATAGGCGTACAAGCGTGAATGAAATTGAAAGCCGATTTCAAATTCACGTTCAGCACCATGTCCCATTGCTGTTCACTCATGCGCATCATCAATCCGTCACGCGTGATGCCGGCGTTGTTCACCAAGATATCGATACGGCCGAAGTCTGCATGGATTTGCTCCACCACCTTGGCCGTGTCCTCGAAATTGGCGGCATTCGAAGCGTAGCCTTTGGCTTTGACACCGAGGGCGGCGATTTCTTTCTCTGTCTGCTGGGCATTCTCGTCAATCACCAAGTCTGTGAATGCCACGTTAGCTCCTTCCGAAGCAAATTTCAATGCAATTGCCTTGCCGATGCCACGGGCTGCGCCCGTCACGATGGCAACTTTTCCGTCTAATAATCCCATAGTTTTCTTTTTATTTAAGTTGGTTAATCATAAATTCACACCTAACGCCCTGAGCACCAATCGGCGCACATAGACGTCCAACGTACTGTCGTCCAAATCCGAACCGACATGTCCCCTGATATAGGGAGCCTCAATGCCTTTGACACAATAGTACAACAATTCGCCTGTCATGTCCACATCATCGATACGGAAAAGCCCGGCCTCCATGCCTTCGCGCAACACACCCTTGAACAACAGCACCTGATTGGCGTCAAAACGCTTGCGCACAGCCTCCACCCGCCAAGTATCGCGAAAAAAGTCAGCACGAAGCGTACCATTACGATAGACGACCTCTTTCACCGCATCCAAGTGGGTGTAAATCATTTCCATCAGCTTTTCATCGGCAGGAATGGCTTTCTCTGACACACGCTTCATCGTGTCCGACAAAATGTCCAACTCCGTTTCCACCACCGCCAGATAGATATCCTCCTTACTCTTAAAATAAGTGTAAAGCGTCCTGCGACCTTTCTGCGAAGCCACAGCGATGTCATTCATCGTGGTATTCTCCACCCCCATCTTGGCAAATAACTGACGGGCGACATCGACTAATTTAGCTCTGGTTTTAGAAACAGTCATAGGATTTTCGGGCTTACATTCTGCTAATAAATTGAGCAAAAGTACAGCTTTTCAGTGAAACGAGCAAATTAATACCAACCTAAGAAGCTGTTTTGATTTTATTCCGGTATTTTTTCTAAATGAATATCCGCAAAAAGCCGGTGACAATCCCGTAACTATGCCGTATCAATTTTAGTAGTCTTATCAGTAAATGAAGTACTGTACTTCACCTACTGAACTACTGTACTTCACCTATTGAACTACTGTACTTCATCTATTGAAGTACTGTACTTCATGACATCAGGTTACACTGAAAAGCCGGATAAAACAGGTTAGGGACACAATCAGAACAGCTTCTAAATATATCTGATAAAATACATTTGAATGGGTAAGGAAGCCTATAAAATCCTTTTTGAGAAAACAAGAATAACCAGAAAATCCGTACTTTTGCAAGCAGTAACCCCCAACAGGTAGCACACCGGATATGAAGAAAAGTATTGTATATGCATTATGGATTGCACTTATAGGGATGATTTCACCTAAAATATGGGCATTTCATCGCATTCCCACCATTTATATTACCACAGCAGACCACTCGGCCATTGCCTCGCGGGACGAATGGAAAGAGGGAACCCGCTTGCGCAAATTGGCTGATGATATCTCCCGCTGGCAAGCACTTATTGAACCTTCCGCACAGGCCGATGAAAAATTATGGCAAGGCAAGGATCCTGCACGATTTGACATACACGACACCTTCCATGCCTCCATATCCAACCTCAAGCAAGTATACTTGTACAGAATCAATAGCCTCAACAAATTGCTACTCAAAGAATAGCCTCCAAAATGAACTTGTTCTCCCTGGCAGCATTTCCAGGGATTGCCTTTAAAGCGTCAAGAGGTTACAGTTGTCAAGTTATGACAAGCGGCTATAGTCTATTGCTCCCGAGACGCATCGTTTTTATATTGTGTAGGAGTCACACCCATATACTTCTTAAACATGGTGCTAAAATAACGAGAAGAAGAAAAGCCCGTGCGTTCAGCTATTTCTGTCATGCTCAATTCCGTTTGACGCAACATCTCTGCTGCACGCTCCATACGCAACTTATTAATATAATTATTAGGCCCCATGCCCGTTAGCGATTTTATCCGATTATAGAACGAAGCTCGGCTGGTCCCCACCTGTTTTCCTAAAAACGTGACGTCCAATGCCTCATCATCCAGATGCTGCTCTATCAGTTTATTAACCTTGTACAAGAAGGCATCATCTGCAGAATTAACAGGCTTGTCCGACACCGGGGCAGGATGTGCAGCATAACGCGACTTGAGTTGTTCGCGCAAGAAAAGCCGGTTCCGAAGGACTTCAAGCAATGCGTCTGGCTCGAAAGGCTTCTCCATGTATGCATCCGCACCAGCCTTATACCCGTCCACATGGCTTTGGTCGTCCGTCCGGGCAGTCAGCAGAACCACCTGAATATAAGCCCAATCTGGATTCTCTTTTATATGGCTGCACAGTTCATAACCGTCCATATTGGGCATCACCAAATCGCTGACAACAGCGTCAGGCATTTCCCGCTGTATCAACTCCAATGCTTCTTGCCCATCTGATGCTATCAGCAATTTCTTAAAGTATCCTTGGAAAGCCTCGGATACCATCTCGCGTAAATCCTTATTATCGTCTACAAACAAACATACATAGTTGCGTATATCTACTCCTCCTGTGACAGGCTTATCCATTTGTTTGATGTCATCCGAAGGATTCATTATACTATTCAGATATTCTTGCGGTTGAAGGACAAGAGTTTCAGTAGTTTGACGCACAGGAAGTTCATACCAGAAACACGCACCGCCACTCACCATATCATAAGCACCAATCTGTCCATGATGTTCCTCCACCAAGATTTGGGCATACGACAAACCAATACCTGCCCCGCCCTTTGCTTCTTCTCCTTGATAAAAACGGGTAAATAGCCGGTCGAGGTCCACATCTTTCAAACCTTTTCCCTGGTCTATTACGGAGATACGCACCTTGTTCGCATCTTGCACAAGTTCTGTCCGCACCGTAATGACGCTTCCATCCGGAGCATGCTTAAAGGCATTCACGAGAAGATTAGTTAATATAATCACATTCTTGTCCTTGTCAAAACAGACTTCCCCAATGGCAGAATCTGTTTCACAATTCAAACTGATATGCCGTTCCTGCCCTTCATAAAGAAAATCGTTCACCGTTTCCTGCAACCATTCATTCAAGGGGTAGGAACGAATTTGAAGTTTCGTCTCCTTAACCTCCATCTTGCGTAGACTCAACACCATGTCCAGCAGATTCTTCATACGCTTGCTCTGCTTCAACACCTTCTTTAGCGTAGCATAATTGACATCATCAGGCGAAAGCTTATGCAAGATCTGAGACAAAGGGGCATGAATCAGTGTCAGCGGGGTGCGAAGTTCATGATTGATGTTGATGAGAAAACGCACTTTCTCTTCGTAAATCTGTTGTTTGTGTTCCTTGAGAGCCAACAACACTTTTTCTTCTTTGCGATGTATGGCATGTAACGCAAAATAGATCAGCAACCCTGCTATCATTAAAGCACAAATCAACACAAACCACCACGTCTGATACCAAGCCGGTGGCACCGTAAACGTAATGATGTGGCTCAATGGCGTCCAAGTTGTATTCTTAGTACTGCACGAAGCCAGAATACGATAAGTTCCTGGCGAAAGCGAACGCAGAGTAATCTCCGGTTCCCGGCTTACAGCCATCTGCGTGACCGTACCTTCTATCTGCCAACGATACATCCTTTTACGGAAACGATCGCTTGTCCGGGTCATCAACTTCACAATGACATTACCTTCTTTTCCCACCTGCAATGAAGTATGCCCATCCGCCTCACTCAGCAAACTACGCTCGCCGCTGATTATATCCCCCAATGAAAGAATGGGCAAATCCGGAGCGCCTAAATCCAACAACGCATCATCCACACATACAAAGCCATTGATACCCCCCATATAGACGCCACTTTGTGAAGCATTCAGCACCGCATGCTCTGCATATCCATTAGGTTGCACGCCGTCCGACTCGTCCAACGCAACAAGTTCTTTCCGCTCGGGCAACCATACGTACAAACCGTTTTCCGCACCAATCCAAAGGTGATGCTTGTCGTCATACAAAAGCGAAGCAACATCCATTTCGGACATTTTATCCAATGAAATCAGTGTTTGAGCCACTGGGTCATATATACCCAGACCTTCTGACGTCCCGACATAAAACCTTCCCTCCGAATCCAGGCAAACCGCCTGAAGTGCAATCTTTGCAGGAAATGAGTAAAGCGTACGCAAACTATCGTTCCGCTCATCCAAACTATATATACTCCGCATGTCGTGCAAATAGGTATAAGGGCCTTCTTTCCCTATGGCGGTCAGCACGCCTTGGTCTTTATGCGTGTCCGACGTCAGACGCTTGACCTGATGAGTTGCCGGAAAATAGCGGAAGATATCCGAAGAAAGGACCAAAATAGACGATGGGGTATCCCGATAGACATATACCGACTTACGTCCATACAAAGCCTGTTGCTCAATGGCATGAATATCATTAATCTTGCGCAACGAACCTGCTCGCTTGTCAAAAGCATACACCCCTTTAGAAAATAAAGTCAATAGAAGTTCATGCTCATTGAAAGGACACAACGACGTAACCTTCTCTCCAAATGTCAGCGGATAATGGGTAAAGCGGCGAGTCTGAGGATCAAACCGATTGATACCTCCTCCATCAGTACCTATCCAGATGTCGCTCGAACCATTTTCCCGACAAAAAGCCAATACAGCTCTCCCACTCAAACCGTTATTGGCATTCAAAGGCACATCTTGATACGAACGGATAAACGAACGCCGGATATTAATCAACCCTCCTTTAACTCCTCCGGCCCACAAGTTATCCACATCTGCATATAGACTTTGGATAGAATTGTCCGGCAGCGCATTCTTATCGCCTGGAATATAAGGCAATAGCTGAATCTGACCAGTCTCCGGATCCAAGATATTGATTCCACCGCCGTCGGTACCGACCCAAATATTTCCTTCATATTCAACCATACACAGAATGATATTATGACTCAAGGACGAATTCGCCGTAGTATAGGTTGCCAATTGGCGGCCTTCACGGTCGAAACATGCTAATCCTTCATTATAAGAAGTGACCCACAAATGTTGCCGGCTGTCCAATAAGATACGAGTAATCTTTTCCGAATGTTCAATCGGGACAGGTCTCATCTTACCCGTCCGGATATCAAGTAAGAAAAGTCCCTCCCAAAGCCGAAGGCACAACAATGTATGTTTATCCCAAGGCACTATCTCCTTGACAAAGGAACCCCATCCCCCATAGTCGGCCATCTTCTGCAACACACGCTGGCGATAATCATAATAAAACAAGGCGGCTTGCGAAGAAAATAGCATTCCACCTTCCCAACGGCAAGCAGCTGTAGCGTTCACAGTGTGCCCCTTATCATCTAAATCTGTCAAGAAGCGAACAGTCTTTTTATCATATAAAGTCAGTCCACCGTCGGTCAACACCCAAATATTATGCAAACTGTCTTCTACGATTTGATACACTTTGTTCCCTGGCAAAGAATACGGGTCATCCTCATCATGAGTATACATCTTTAATTCATAGCCATCAAAACGCCCTAAACCTTTTCGGGTGCCCATCCAAACGAAGCCCTCATTTTCGGCATAAACACTCTGAAGAGAAGCCGACATCCCATCAACTATAGGCATCTGCTTGAACTGATAATCTTGAGCAGCCAGTGGCCAGGCAAATAAAACAATAGCCAACAAGGCTGCCATACAGGGACAAAGATAAAATGATTTGTGCTTTTCCATTGTACAAAAGAATGGTCTACGCCACAAAGATAAACATTTTACCCTATAATGGGAGCGTCCCCTCAAAAAAAAAATCTGCAACGTAAACCATCACTTATCACAAAACAGGCATACAAACTGGCAGATATTGGAACCTTGCCCGGGGAAATTTGCTCATCCTCGCCCCCTAAAATAGAGTCGAAACGTAGCATAGCACTTCCATTTTTGAATATATCTTTGTCCAATTTCACATAAATTGTCCCTCTCAAAAGCCCCCAAAACAACGATTTAGCAACTATTGGAAAAACTTTGGCGATTTTCAAACATGCCTTTCCCGTATATAGGTGAACTTTGTCGCTGTATTAATCGCTATTACGGCAAATAAACAAATGTTTCAACTTAAAATCATGTGAAAGGAACCATGAAATTAGTTAAATTTAATCTGTCGCCGCACTATTTGTGCGCAAGTTTATTGGCTTTCTTGTTGCTATTCTCCCCTATGGGAATATTCGCACAACAAGGCACGGTTACCGGAACGGTAACAGATGAAATGGGACAAAGCATCATCGGAGCTTCTGTCCAAGTAAAAGGAGCCCAAACCGGTTCTATCACCGACATTGACGGCAACTTTACCGTAAAAGCCCATGTAGGCAACACGCTGGTTGTATCCTACATCGGCTATGCCTCTCAGGAAATAAAGGTCACCCAAACCTCGGGCGTCCGAATCATCTTGAAAGAAGATACCGAAATGCTGGACGAAGTCATAGTAGTAGGTTATGGCACTTCCCGTAAAGGAGATCTGACCGGTGCCCTGAGCACATTACAACCCGATGCGAACGATGCTGCCAAATCCGTTTCTTTAAGTAACCTGCTGAATGGCAAAGTGGCAGGTCTGGTCGTAAACTCTTCTTCAGCCATGGCCGGTTCAGCATCATCTATCCAGATCCGTGGCGCCAGTTCACTGCGCGGCGACAATCAGCCGTTGTACGTCATCGATAACGTACCGATGGCTTCTGCCGGCGAATTTGCTTCTTCTGCAGTAGGCGGAGGTGACTTCCAAATCAACCAAGACCCGCTGGCTTCGTTGAATCCTGCCGACATCGAAGACATTACCATCCTGAAAGACGCTTCATCTACCGCCATCTATGGTTCGCGTGGTGCTAACGGCGTTATCCTGATTACCACGAAAAAGGGACGCCAAGGCAAAGCCAAAGTCAATGTTTCGGCAAACTTCACGATCGCCGAACCTTCGAAACTGATGGACATGATGAACTTGCAGGAATATGCAGGCTATCGCAACTCCCGCATTAACAACGAAGAATATCCGTTCTATGTTGTAGGAGACGAAGTGCGTTATGTATTCAGCGACGCCCTGGCCAACTATGACCCCAACAATCCGGAAACATATAACATCGTGAACTACCGCAACTGGCAGAAGGAAATCTACCGATCGGCTTTCTCGCAGAACTATTCCGTGTCTTTGAGCGGCGGTAGCGATAAAGTGACTTACTATATCTCGGCCAACTTCAAGGACATCAACGGTACTGTGAAGCAAACCGGCCTGCAACAAGGAGACTTGCGCGCTAATTTGGGCTTCGATCTCTCCAAAAAGGTTCACCTGAACATGACAATGAGCGGCTCTATCCGCCAGAACGACATGATGGCGGGTGGTGGCACATTGGGCGGCTCGACCACAGCTATCTCACGCACAGCCTTGGACTATGCTCCATTCCTGATGCCATCCAATGACCCGTCGCTGAGTGGCGAAAACACAACGACGGTACTGAGCTGGCTGAATGACTATGTTGATGTAGCCAACGACAAGACGTTCAGTGCCAGTGTAGACTTGCGTTGGCAGATCATCGACGGATTGAGCTACAACTTCCGTGCTGGTGGCAACCTGAACACCAACGACCGCAAGCGCTGGTATGGCATGCAGCTTTACCAAGGTATGAACAACAATGGTTTGCTTGCTATTTCCGACTTGGACAAGAGTAACATCAACGTGGAAAACTTGTTGAACTATACCAAAGACTTCAACGAGTTTCTTCATCTGGATGCCACGGTGGGTGTGACGTATGACCAATACAAATTCTTGAACGCGAATGTAAGAGGCACACAATTCTCCACCTTTGACCTGCGAGAAAACGGACTTCACATGGCTGGCAACATTGTTCACGACATGCCCGTACAGAAAGATTACCAACTGTTGTCTTACTTAGGACGTATTAACTTGTCATTCTTAGACAAGTATTTGATATCAGCTTCTATCCGTGCCGACGGTTCCAGCAAATTTGCCAAAGGCAACCGCTGGGGTTACTTCCCCTCAGCATCCATTGCCTGGCGTATGGAGCAAGAAGACTTCATGAAGGACATCGAGTGGCTGCATCAACTGAAAGTACGCGCCAGCTACGGTATGACCGGTAACCAAAGTATTGATCCCTACTTCACATTCTCTACTTATGCCGGCAACAACACACAGATTGGTGACGGACAAGGTAGCGGCATGAGTTCTTTGATTATCAGCAATCTGCCTAACGACGGCTTAACTTGGGAAAAGACATCTTCGTGGAACGTCGGAATTGACTTCGGCCTATTCAATTCGCGCCTCAGCGGTACATTGGACATTTACATGAAGAAGACAAACGACTTGCTCATTCTGCGCGATCTGCCGGGATCTGCCGGTTTTGGTTCTACTTACTACAACCAAGGTTCATTGGATAACAAAGGTGTAGAATTCTCGTTGAATGCACAAATCATTGACAAAGGAGACTGGCAGTGGAGCGTAAGCGCCAACATCGGTAAAAACAAGAATAAGATTACCGACCTCGGCCTGGAACCCACAACATTCGGATGCTTAGGCGAACGCATCGGTTATTATGGGAACTCGTTAGGTGACCATTTCGGAACAGGCAACATCTTCTTGGAAGGCGAAGCTCCGGGTCTGTTTCTGGGACTTGCCACACAAGGCATTGTTCAGGAGGAAGACCTCATCCGTGGAGAAGACGGTAACGTAACCGGCGTGAAATATATCCGGGCCGATGGCACTATCGGGGAATACCAAACCGTGAACGGCACAACCCCCAAAGCCGGCGACGTGAAATTCATAGACCAAAACAACGACGGAACCATTGATACCAACGACCGTACTATCATTGGTAATCCGAATCCCGGCTTCACCTATGGTTTCCAAACCTCTCTGGCTTGGAAAAGCCTGACCCTTTCTATGGCCTTTAACGGTGTTCATGACCGTGATGTCATCAATACCAATAACCGCTATATCAATATGCCGAGCCAGAACACGGGCAACTTGACCAAAGAAGCCTATCACGGTATGTGGACACCGGAAAACCATTCCAACCTCTACCCGTCATCTACTTACCAGCTCTACAATGGTATCGTATATGACCGTTATGTAGAAGATGCAAGCTACCTCCGTTGCTCAGACATCACCTTAAACTGGTCGTTGCCCAAGAACTGGATGAAGAAAATTGGCTTCCAAAATATCTCGGTGTTCGCTTCTGTCAAGAATGCATTCATCATCACCGACTATAGCGGCTATGATCCCGAAGTTAACAGCTTTGCTTTCGACGGCTTACGTCCTGGCATTGATATGAGTTCATATCCCACGCCACGCCAATATATCTTCGGTTTGAATGTAACCTTCTAAATATAATGAACTATTAATACTGCAATGAATATGAAATTCAACGGATATAAATACTTAATTTTATCTATGGCCGCAGCGTTCAGTCTAACCTCGTGCTTAGATGAAGACCCGCTGTATAGCCAAAACAACGAAATCGTATTCTCTAATGCCGAGAATGCGAACCTAGCCTTGCGCGGATGCTACTCGCACTTCGCATCCAGTGGCGTATATGGCCAAAACATGCAGGAAGTGCTTATCGGCGTAGGCGGACATGCTTGGGCACAGCGCAACGCCAGCGACCAAGACTTGTTTGTCAGCCTGAATCCAACACCCAGCATAGGGCAAATCGGTGCCATGTGGGACGGGCTATATAAAGTCATCTCAGAATCAAACGCTTTCATTGAAAATATGCAAAGCAGCGGACTGGATGAAGCGACAGTGACTCAATATGTAGGCGAAGCCAAATTTCTCCGCGCAGTAGCTTATCTGAACTTAGTAACATTGTACGGCGATGTTCCTTTGAAAACTATAGCCTCTACGTCTGAAGGCATTTCCATGCCACGCACGCCCCGTGAGGAAGTATTCAAGCAAATCGTACAAGACCTGACGGATGCACTGGCCATTAGTGAAGACCCCTTGGAGAATGAACGCGCTTGTCGTTGGACTGTCAAGGCCTACTTGGGCAAGGCTTATCACAAGATGGCCTCATTGGGCATTGACACCCAACAAAATCTAGAAAATGCCAAAACATACTTCGATGATGTGTATAGCAATGGCCCGTACGAACTGGAAGCAGACTTCAGCTACTTATTCGGTGAATGGGTTACGGGATCCAAAGAAGCCATTTTCCAGATTAATTTTATCGGCGACCCAAGCGCTTACTACAACCGCGGAAGTAACCGTCTCTGCCCTCAGGCCTCCACATCTGGTATCAACTGGACCACTTATTCGTTCTCGTTCAGTGCCTATAACCTGCACGCCGGAACATACCCTGGAGACCCGCGCATCAAAACCACGTTCCTCACCTCGTGGAGAGAACGAGGCGGAAACAACCAGGCGAACCCCAAACCTCAAGTTGGCCCGGAATTATCTCCCAATGATTCCGTATACGCCTATCCGTATCTCGTCTATACTGTACCTGAAGTATATGTATTAGATGCTAATGGCGACCCTGTCATGGAGAATAATAAACCCGTTCTGCAAGAGTTCGTCACCATGGTACCCCAGGATATGAGTTTGGAGGAACTGGCCAATATGGAAATTCCGGCTGATGCCACACCGCAAGAAAAAGCCCGTATCGAAGCCCTGCGCAAGACTGAACAATCGTTTGTCCGCAAAGGTAATGCTTTAGGCTATCCGTCGTTTGGCAAAGCCTACGACCAGAAACAGGCAGCTCAAGCCGCACACAAGAACTTGATGGTATATCGTTATGCCGAAATGTTATTGTTAATGGCTGATGTGTACAACGAATTAGGACAAAGTAGCCGTGCCGTCGAATTGGCCAATGAAGTATTGACCCGTGCCCGCAACGCTGATGGCGGAAGCCTGACCGGGCAACCTGCCAATTGGAGCACTTCGCTGGACCAAACAACCGTGCGCGAGAAACTGTACTATGAACGCATCTTCGAGTTGTGGGGTGAACCTGATTTTTGGGACATGACACGCTTGAAAGGTACAGACTTACTCAAGAATTTCTTGGAAAAACATAACCAAGATGAAATGGTTCAAGCCGGAGACGCCTACTACCAAGAATCCAACAATCTCTTTACTGAGCGCCTCTATAACAATGGCGACTTAAATCAAGATTTCTTGGAAAAAAACTTATTGTTCCCCATTCCGCAAAGCGAGATAGACGCAAATCCGTCCATCACGGAAAACAATCCCGGCTATTGATTGTCCAGGATACCACAGCCCGCACGGATATTTTACAATACCTCATTAGCCGTGCGGGCTTTTCTTTTATCCTTTTTCAAAAGGACTGGTTTCATCTACCGATAAAAGTCCCAAGAACATTTATATATCGACACCAAACTTCAAAAAACTCAATGAAGAATCATCCCCCCATCCACCAAATAGCCACCTGCATGCTGGTGAGTATTGCGCTGGCCCTATCGGCTTGCACAAGAAATGCCTCGACATCAGAAATCGTTCTCGTACCTCGTCCTTTTTCGAGCGAAACAAGTAGTGGTGCATTCCGCTTCGACGAAAAGACCACACTGGCCGTACCTGACGAAGAAACACAAGGCATAGCTGAAAATTTTGCAGCTCTCTTCACCCGTACTGCCGGCTTCACGCCAACCGTACAAATAGGCCAGAAAGGCGACATCGTATTCCACAAAGACACAACGATGAAAGCCGAAGCCTATAAGCTGAAAATCCGTCCAGACCGCGTAACAATTTCTGCAGCAGACACCCGCGGCTATTTCTACGCCCTCCAGAGCCTACGCCTGATGCTTCCCCCTGCCATCGAAGGCAACATGCCAACCAATGACGCTTGGGACGTACCTGCCGTTACCATCACAGACGAACCACGCTTCGGCTACCGTGGCTATATGCTGGATGTGGCCCGCTACTTTCTTCCCAAAGAAGAAGTACTGCGTATGATAGACTGCATAGCTCTGCTAAAAATCAACCGGTTACATCTACACCTGAGCGACGACAATGGCTGGCGACTGGAAATCAAAAAATATCCGCGCCTGACCGAAGTCGGAGCCTGGCGTGTAGACCGGGGCGCACTGACCTTCCCGGAAAGACGCAACCCTCAACCGGATGAGCCTACGCCAGTGGGTGGATTCTACACCCAAGATGAAATGAAAGAAATCATCCGCTATGCCGCAGAACGCCAAATTGAAGTCATTCCCGAAATTGATATTCCTGCCCACTCCAACGCGGCATTGGCTGCCTACCCCGAATATGCCTGTCCGGTGGTAAAAGAGTTTATTGGGGTACTTCCCGGCTTAGGCGGACGGAACTCAGAAATCATCTTTTGCGCCGGCAATGACCGCACATACGCTTTCTTACAGGATATATTGGATGAAGTGATAGCCCTTTTCCCTTCGCGCTACGTTCACCTGGGCGGTGACGAAGCCACTAAAACCAATTGGCAAAAATGCCCCCTGTGCCAGACACGCATTCGTCGCGAACACTTGACCGACACCGAAGCCCTGCAAGGCTACTTCATGGGACGCATGGCTGACTACGTGCGCAGCAAAGGGAAAGAAGTCATCGGCTGGGACGAACTGACCAACAGCAAACTGCCTGAAGAATCCATCATCCTGGGCTGGCAAGGCTTCGGCAATGCAGCACTGAAAGCAGCCGCACAAGGGCACCGTTTTATCATGGCTCCGGCACGCATCCTCTACCTCATCCGTTACCAAGGGCCACAATGGTTCGAGCCGGTAACATACTTCGGCAACAACACCCTGAAAGGAGTCTATGACTACGAACCTGTACAAGCTGAATGGAAACCCGAATATGAATCGTTGCTGATGGGAATACAAGCCTGCATGTGGACGGAATTCTGCAACAAGCCGGAAGACGTGTTCTATCTTACTTTTCCCCGTCTGGCTGCATCTGCAGAAATTGCCTGGTCGCCCAAAGGGCAAAAGGATTGGGACAACTTCCTGAAAGGACTGGACAACTATCTGGCCCACTTGTCGCAAAAAGGCATTGTAACGGCACGCTCGATGTTCAATATCCAGCATACCGTACTGCCCACCGCCGATGGAAAACTAGGCATTACGCTGACGTGTGAACGCCCAGACGTAGAAATACGATACACCACAGATGGCAGCCAACCCACCCCTCGCTCTACACTGTATGAGACGACGATAATGACAGACAAAAACCTTGTCTTAAAAGCCGCAACCTTTGCCAACGGGCAACAAATGGGTGAGACCCTGACCTTTCCCCTGACATGGAACCTGACCACAGCCAAACCACTGACAGAAGGGCCACAAGCTGCGGCTATCGTAGTAAACGGATTGCGCGGAAGTCTGAAACAAACTGATTTTGAATGGTATACTGGCGATTTAGGCAAAGATTTCTCGCTGACAATAGACCTGCAACAACCGACGGACATCCAGCAATGTGCTGTAGGTTGCGTCACCAACTACGGAATGGGCGTGCACAAACCCCGCCGCCTCATCGTAGAAGTGTCCGATGACAACAAGAACTTTACGAAAATAGGACAGGTTTCTTACACCGATACAGACATCTTCAAAGAAGGTAATTTCATCGAAGACTTGACGGTAAAAACGTCTAAAACTCAAGGCCGTTATGTGCGGGTTACTCTGGAAACGCCGGGCAACTGCCCTGCAGACCATGTCCGCTCCGGACAGCCTTCCCGGGTTTACATTGATGAAATTGTCCTCAACTGACCAGAGAAATACAAAGTTCTAGTAATGAAGGCATAGGCGGTGACTCGCCGGTCCACAAGCGCAAGAGCCCGTAGCCACGGGCGGCAGCTCGCCTGCCCGATCACACAAGCATACCCCCTCGTGCGAGTTCAGGCTATAACTAAAAAGGAGAACCCTAAAAGCCCTATATGCAGCTTTTAGGGTTTTTCCCTTTCTATCCTTAAAGATTTTCACTTACTTCTTGTAGTTATACACCCGGAAGTCTGTAATACTGCTCTTGAAATTCCCGGCTTTCTCCAAGGGGAAAACCAATGTGCGCACTTGGCGCATCGGTTTGGCCTCTCCTTCCAAACGGATAACCCGGATATCCAATTTTTCTACCAATTTTCCATTCACTTCCAACGCAGTAGAAGCATGGTCGCCTACAATGGATACATGCGCCTTCTCGCCCGGATAGAACTGATAATTGAACGTATTCAGATAGCCATCGCGGGCAAAACCCAACTTACCGCTGACAGGGTCGGAAAGATAGAACACGGCGTTCTCCGAACGGAACAATTCCGTACCACAAGCTTCAGAAGCAGCCTCGATGTCAAATTCCACCGTGTAATCATATCCCACCTCCGGATAGGGCAGCGTATCGCCGGGACGCAACGAAGCCTGTTCCACAAGGAGTGAATGGGGTTCGCCCCATTTTGCCAGTTGATTTACGCCCGGAGCCTCACTCAGATTCTGGCTTTGCTTCACAAAATCAGCATAAGAAACACTGACATTCACCCCGCACCACATCTTTGCAGACAAAGTTTGCAAAGCGGGGAAAGCCCGATGATGAATATCCTTCACCGAAATGCCGTTGCCCACATGGTCATTCCAAACAGCAAACATACCCCCCAAAATACTCGGATCCTTCTCTTCGAACACGACATCAGCCACATGAGCGGGTGTCCATTGACCATAAAGATATTCTGTATTCAAATAATCGTGATAATAGCCCGCAGCCGGCACAATATACAACAATCCATCCGGCATACTGATGAGCTTATAGCCAAGTTTTACCATCTCTTGGGGCTGAGCATAGCCGTTATACCAGGCATTCATGATGATATTCTCTGCTTTTACCGGCGTTTCTCCTTGCGCATGCGTCAAAGCTCCCCACATGCACACCTGCTTGCCAAACCCTTCTACGTATTTAATATAGTGATCAGTAAATGCACGGAACTGCTCCACCACCTTTTGGTCTTTATTCGAATATTCATCCGTACCGATGTTCACGCGCGGGCCTACGAAAACCGGATTTTCACCTTCCAGATACTCCTTGAAAAGGCCATCCATAAAGGTATACACCTCCGGATTGGACAAGTCAAAATGATCCATGCCATACTCCTTGCTGCCCAACTCGGGATTATAATGACTAAAAGCCAGGACGTGAGCCGGGGCATCAATCTCAGGAATCACTTCCACAAAACGTCCGGCTGCCTCCAACTGAAAATCACGGAACTCCTTTTTGGTGTAAAATCCATCGCGAGCAGTCAAACCAGGATAGGTATCACACTCCAGACGGAAAGCTGCATACGTCTTATCCCAATCATTATCAAAATACTGCTTAAACCCATTGTCATTCAGATGAATCTGAAATGTATTCATCTTATAATAAGACATCACATTAGCAAAGTCCCTCAAGTAACTCATCGGGATGAACTTGCGGCCGCAATCCATCATGAAGCCGCGCACGGCATAATCCGGCCAGTCGGTTATCCGCCCTTGCGGAAGAGAACGGCTTTCACTTTGCTCGCTCATCTGCAACAAAGTGCGCGTAGCCCAATAAACACCAACGGCTTGGGGAGCCGACACCTGCACCTGCTTGCCGATGCGTATGGCATAGCCTTCGTCGCCCAGACGTTTATCGTTCTTCAATTGCAGACGGAAATCGCCATTGCGGGCTTTTCCGACCACCACTTCAAGCTTCATGCCGAACATCCTCGCATAGTCCTCGGCAAAAGTCTGTGCAACGGGCAGCAAAGCCTCGCCGTCACAGACAATACGAGTTTGCGCCGTGGGTACAAAATCGCCCTTCGATCCTGCCCACTCCTTCAGTTCGGGAATGACGAACGGCTTGGGATTCTGCGCATGCAGCAACACAGTGGCCAGCAAAAGCAATCCGGCCACACTTACGAGTCTCTTAGTCAAAACTGATAGTTTCATGTTTTTTGTGTTAGATAAGAAAATCAATAGTTTATTAAACCTCCAATTAACAAAAGTAGATCAAGTTTGCCCGATTCATTATATTAAGGGTCCCTTACTTCTTTAAAATGATGAATAGAAGCGAACTTGACCAATATGTTACGATAATAAGCACTATGTGGCTTAAATCCGCGATAAAGATAATACAAAAAAACGAGATACTGAGCAAATCGCAGAAATATGATTGAAAATACATGATTTAACAAGCCTTTCGTCAGGCTCGATTGCCACAATCCACTGCGCTATAGAAAGATAAAAATTGCATATTGAAGAAAAGATTGCGCCCACATCGCTGATTTTTCCCAGATAAATTGTTTTTCTTCTTCGGAAATCCTATCTTTGCATACAATACGTGCTTGGATTTTCAAGAAGATTATTTTTTATTTATCATACATCCGAAAGACCCATGAAAAGAATCAATCAACTGGCAACATCGGCGTTCTTGCTGGCTGCCCTCGCTTTGCAAGGATGTTCGCAACGCAATGAAGAACATTATGTGAAGCATGTGGAGTTTCCACAAGGTGCCACTTTGGAACAGAAAGTTGACATGGCCGCCCGACTGGTGCCCACGCCCCAGCAAATGGAATGGCAACAAATGGAACTGACTGCTTTCCTGCACTTTGGCATCAACACTTTTACGAATCGTGAATGGGGCGATGGCTCTGAAGACCCTGCTCTGTTCAATCCTACCGAACTGGACGCTGAACAATGGGTACGCTCGCTGAAAGAAGCCGGCTTCAAGATGGTGCTCCTCACCGCCAAACACCATGACGGTTTCTGCCTGTGGCCCACAAAAACCACCAAGCACAGCGTAGCTTCCTCGCCCTGGAAAGACGGCAAAGGCGATGTGGTCAAGGAAGTACGCGATGCATGTACAAAGTATAACATGAAGTTCGGCGTTTACCTCTCGCCATGGGATCGTAACGCGGAATGCTACGGAGACTCCCCCCGCTACAACCAGTTTTTCATCGACCAACTGACCGAATTGTTGACCAACTACGGCGAGGTGCATGAAGTGTGGTTCGACGGAGCCAATGCCGAAGGTCCCAATGGCCGGAAACAAGTATACGACTGGGATGCTTTCTACAAAACCATACAAACGCTGCAACCCAAGGCTGTCATGGCCATCATGGGCGACGACGTGCGCTGGGTGGGCAATGAACGTGGCCTGGGCCGTGAGACAGAATGGAGTGCCACTGTATTGGCACCGGGCATCTACACCCGTTCGGACAGCGTGAACACAGCTTTAGGCGTAGGTTCGACTTCCGCCGACTTAGGTAGCCGCGAAATTCTGGCCAAAGCCAACGAACTATTCTGGTACCCGTCAGAAGTAGACGTATCCATCCGTCCGGGATGGTTCTACCATGCCGATCAGGACAATCAGGTGAAAAGCCTGAAACATCTGATGGACATCTATTACCAATCCGTGGGCTACAATTCGGTCTTGCTGCTCAATATCCCACCCGACCGTCGCGGGTTGCTTCACGAAAACGACGTACAACGCCTGAAAGAGTTTGCCGATTATCGCAAACGTGCTTTCGCCAACAACCTGGTGACAGACGGCCAAGTTTTGTGGACAGCCAGTGCCGGCGAAAGCCGTGAATACACCTTGTCCGAAGGTGCTACCGTCAATGTTGTCCTCTTGCAGGAAGACATTGCCAAGGGACAGCGTGTAGAAGCATTCGAAGTAGAAGCCTTGGTAGACGGTCAATGGCAACCCGTAGGCCAGGGAACAACTGTGGGTTACAAGCGCTTACTCCGCTTCCCGGAAGTCAAGGCTACCCAGCTGCGCGTCAAACTATTGTCCACCCGTCTGAAAGCCAACCTTTGTAACGTAGCCGCCTATTATGCAGCTCCGCTGGCCGAGACACAGGACGAAGCCCAATGGAACAACGTACCGCGCAATACGTGGAAGGTGACGGCTACACAACCACTGACCATCGACTTGGGTGACGTAGTACTCCTGACAGCTTTCACCTATGCTCCGCTGAACGGCGAAGCAAAACCGACAATGGCCTACAAATATCAGTTCCAAATCAGCATGGACGGCCAGCAATGGACCGATGTGCAGACTCCTGGCGAATTCAGTAACATTATGCATAACCCCGTGCCGCAAACAGTGACTTTCGACAAACGGGTAAGGGCACGCTTCATCCGACTGAATGCCCAAACCACCGCTGGACAACCAGCCGAAGTCAGCCCGGAAGAAATCGGCGTGACAAGGCTGATACCGCCACCAGCACCCACGATCAAGCCACAGTGATGCCGCGTGAAGACGGAACAATCGTGAACTGACAAATTAAAGGAGAGGAGAATAGTATTTTAACTACTGTTTTTCCTCTCCATGACTCATTACACCCCCACACTTCATTATGAAACGACCTTTTACCCTCTTTATAAGCCTGCTGGTTTGTATTAACAGCCTTCTACAGGCTCAAAATTTCGATAAGAACAAATGCTATAATCTCATTCCCGCCTCTCACGACGGGAAAGCTATAAGTTATTCTCCAAATGCAAATGTAGCAACCTTGACTCCACTGGACCCAAAGAATTCCCTACAGCAATGGAGCATCAGCCCTCTGTCTGGTAGCTATCGTTTTATCAATCCTTTTGAAAATAAAGCCCTCCACGCACGTTCGGACAACCGACCGGGCATCACCGAAAACAACGGTTCTGATGAATCACAACTGTGGACCATCCGCCCAAAAGGCAAAGCCTTCCAAATTATTCCCTCAAATAGTATGAACTTACTCTTGACCTGCGATACGGACGGTAACCTGCGTTTAGTATCCCAGGAAAAAGCCAGCAACAACCGGGAAGCCCTTTTCTACATCCAAGCCAGTACCGTACCCTTGCCTGCCGAAGCAGACCAGCTAATGACTGATCGCTCGAATAACTATTGGGAGAACGAAACCATCTTTGCTGAAAACAAAGAAACGGGCCATGCAACCTATATCCCCTATGCCTCGGAAAACGAAATGTTGACCGACAAGGCTTTCTATGAAACGCCATGGACCGATGTGCACAGCTCGCGCTACTACCTGCTGAACGGACAATGGTCCTTCAATCAGGTGTCCGAACCCTCGCAACGCCCGTTGGACTTTTATAAGGAAGATTATGACATAAGCGGGTGGGACCAGATTCCCGTGCCCTCCAACTGGGAAATGCAAGGCTATGACTACCCCATCTATGCCAACGTAGAATATCCACACGCCAACACCCCCCCCTTCATCAATGCCCGTCCGAAATTCAACGATAATGGCCGGAACTATGGCATAAACCCCGTAGGTTCCTACGTTCGCTTCTTCAACTTGCCCGAGGGCTGGGAAACACGCCGCACATTTATCCACTTCGGCGGCATCTATAGCGCAGCCTTTGTCTATCTGAACGGGCATTATGTGGGCTACACACAAGGCTCAAACAACGTGTCCGAATTCGACCTGACTCCTTATCTACGCACCGGACGCAACCGTCTAGCCGTACAAGTATTCCGTTGGAGTGACGGTTCCTATCTCGAATGCCAGGATATGTTCCGCATGAGCGGTATCTTCCGCGATGTCTATCTGTACAACACGCCTAAAACAGCCATACGTGACCACTACATCACTTCCCGCCTTGACCCACAAAGTAATTATGAAGCCGGAACGATGTCTGTTGCCCTGACGCTAGATAACCGCGATGGCCAACAAGGCTGTAAAAACATTGCCATCCGCCTGTATGATCCGACTGGAGAATTAATCTGTGAAACAGAAAAGGACATGGCTTATGCTGCTCAACAAAAAGAAGTAAAGGCAGAAGTCACTTTCAGCCTAAAGGACTTACTACCCTGGACAGCAGAAACGCCGAACCTTTATACCGTACGCATCATCCAACGCGAAAACGGACTGGAAGAAATGGCTTTCTCCACCAAATATGGATTCCGCGACATCCAGATACGAGATGCCCTTGTCTACATCAACGGACAACGTGTCTTCTTCAAAGGTGTCAACCGACACGATACGCACCCGATGTATGGACGAGCCGTCACTACCGAATCCATGTTGCGTGACGTGCTGCTAATGAAACAGAACAATATCAATACCATCCGCACAGCCCACTATCCCAATGCCGCAAAAATGTACGCCATGTTCGACTATTATGGCCTCTACACCATGGACGAAGCCGACCTTGAAGACCACGCAAACCAAAGCATCAGCGACATGCCTTCATGGATTCCGGCTTTCGTAGACCGTATAGACCGCATGGTGCTACGCGACCGCAATCATCCGAGTGTCATATTCTGGAGCCTTGGCAATGAAGCCGGCGGAGGAAGCAACTTCCAAGCCTGCTACGATGCAGCCAAACAATTAGACAACCGTCCTATACACTATGAAGGAACGCGCGATGGCAAAGAATATGGCGGAAACCGTTTCAGCGATTTATACAGTAAAATGTATCCTAATATGAAGTGGATGGACACCTATGTCAACAGCTTTGACAAACCGATGTTCATCTGCGAATACGCCCATGCTATGGGAAATGCCATCGGCAATCTGAAGGAATATTGGGAGAGCATAGAAAACAGTACTTCAACTATTGGAGGCGCCATCTGGGACTGGGTAGACCAGGCAATCTACGACCCGAAAGAGATGAAGCAAGGTATCTATCGCCTGCACACGGGCTATGACTATCCAGGGCCGCACCAAGGCAATTTCTGTTCCAACGGCATCATTCTTCCCACACGCGAGGAGTCCCCTAAGCTGAAAGAAGTAAAAGCCGTCTCCCAATACGTCAAACTAATGAATTATGGTACGACAATAGATAAAAACGAAGTCTCCATCGGCGTGAAAAATACGTATGATTTCATCTCTTTGAATGGATTCTATCTACGCTGGCAAGCAGTTAAAAATGGCTACTTGATGCCGGCAGATAGTTTGTTGCTTGACAATGTTTTGCCAGACGACTCCATTACAGTAACCCTAAAGCTCAATGGAGTAGATTTGGCGCAGGCAAAGGAAAAAGGAGAAGAAGTCTTGTTAAATCTGTGCGTTCGCCAAAAAAACGCTACACGCTGGAGTCAACCGGGACATAGCGTAGCCCAACAACAATTTGAAATCATGGCTCGTGGTCCACTGCCCACATTGATCGCTAAGCGCAAACCGAAATTAAACATTGCTGAAACAGAACATCAAATCATTATACGTAATAATAACATTGAAGCCATTTTTGACAAAGAAACCGGCCGCATGACTTCATTGGTAATGAACGGGAAAGCTGTCATTGCAGAAGGGCAAGGATTCCTTTATGATAACCACCGTTACATAGAAAACGATAAATTTACGGACACAAGTAACGGTTTGGATAACAAAGGCACATGCCAAGTAGAAAGAGACCGAGCCAAAGTAATCGTCAGCACCACACGAAACGGCAGTTTATGCGACACACGCATCACATACACATTTACACCCGACGGTATAATGGATATTGAAGCCAACTTCATGCCCCAAACACCTAATTTGCGCCGAGCCGGCTTAGCATGTGGCATCGACTCGACACTGAGCCATATTGCCTATTATGCCCATGGCCCTTGGGAAAATATGGTGGACCGTAAAGAGGGCTGCCCCATAGGCAGATACACCACTACTGTGGATGAAATGCTTTGGCCTTACGTCAAGCCACAATCTACCGGCAATCGCGAAGGACTACGCGAACTGATCATGAGCGACGAACAAGGTCGCGGTATTCGTATTGTGACCCAAGGCGATGTGTCTTTCTCGGCTCTACGCTATACAGACGAAGATTTGATGAACACCCCACATACATGGGAGCTTATCGCCCGTCCCTATATCGTGTTGCATTTAGATGCCGCTTATCGCGGGACCGGTAATGCCAGCTGCGGACAGGATACAGGCACACTACCCGCCTACTGCGTACCCCAAAAAGAGTTGAGCTACACACTGCGCATCAGCCCTGTGCAACTGGCCTGTATACAATCTGTTTCTAACGATTAGCCCCATATACCCCGTACATGAAACATACATTATGGACATTGGCTATTCTCTCTCCCGTTGCAACAGAAGTAGCCGCAGGAAAAGAACCTCTCAAGCATGATCACAATGCACAAGAGAAGCAACCTAATGTTATTATCATCTACGCCGATGATTTAGGCTACGGTGACCTTTCTTGTTATGGAGCACAAGGTGTCACTACCCCTAATACAGACCGCTTGGCTGCCCAAGGCATACGATTTACCAACGCACATGCCGTAGCAGCTACCAGTACCCCTTCGCGCTACTCCCTATTGACGGGAGAATATGCTTGGCGGCGTCCAGGAACCGATGTGGCATCAGGAGACGCTGCCATGATTATTACTCCTTATCAGTACACCATGGCAGACATGTTCCGACATGCAGGCTATGCTACTGCAGCCTTCGGTAAATGGCACCTTGGCCTTGGCGAACGAAGCGGTAAGCAAGACTGGAATGCCCCCCTTTCTGCCACACCAGCTGATTTGGGATTCGACCAGCATTATATCATGGCAGCCACCGCAGATCGTGTGCCTTGTGTATTTATTGAAAACGGACATGTAGCCAATTATGACCCATCAGCTCCTATTGAGATAAGCTACCAGCACAAATTCCCCGATGAGCCTACCGGTCATGACAACCCAGAAATGCTTTTCAACTTGAAACCTAGCCATGGACATGACCAAGCCATCGTCAATGGGATCAGCCGTATCGGCTATATGAAAGGGGGAGGACGTGCCCTTTGGAAAGATGAAGACATTGCTGACTCTATTACGACACATGCTCTCGACTTCATCCGTTCTCATCGAGATGAACCGTTTTTCATCTACTTCGCCACAAACGATGTTCATGTGCCACGCTTCCCCCACCCACGTTTTCGGGGCAGTTCTTCAATGGGCTTGCGGGGCGATGCCATTGTTCAATTCGACTGGTGTATAGGGCAAATTATGCAAACGCTCGAAGAACTCAACCTCGCCGACAATACGCTCATTATCTTATCTAGCGACAATGGCCCAGTAGTAGATGATGGATACCAAGACCAAGCAGAAGAACTATTAGGCAATCACCGTCCTAGCGGTCCCTTCCGTGGACACAAATACAGTGCCTATGAAGGTGGCACTGCTGTACCCGTCATTGTTCGTTGGCCCCGTCATGTCCGCGCTGGAGAAACATCTGACGTGCTTATGTCCCAAATTGATTGGATGGCCTCGCTTGCTACGCTCATAGGTGCAAAACTGCCCAAAGATTGTGCACCGGATAGTTACGACCGTTTAGGGAACCTGCTCGGTACGGACTCCACACACCGCCCATGGGTCATCGAACAAGCAGCGAATCATACCCTCTCGGTACGCACTCCGCATTGGAAATACATTGAGCCACACGAAGGACCTCAAATGATCACTTGGGGACCAAAGATAGAAACCGGCAATTGTTCCATACCCCAATTGTACGATATGGAAACAGACATCCAAGAGCAGGAAAACTTAGCTACACGCTACCCGGAAAAAGTCTTTGAATTAGAGACCATTCTACGGAAAGTACGCACACAGTCACTAAAACTTTAATCAACTTTACATAACTTATACATGGCATGAAAAATATATATACTATCTCCGGACTAATGTTAGCTACATTAGCTGCAAATGCACAAGAATCCGCACAACCCAACATTATCCTATTCCTAGTAGATGACATGGGCTGGCAAGACACTTCTGTCCCCTTCTACAACAACCAACAAAGTCCGTTAAACCGACGTTTCCATACCCCCAATATGGAACGTCTGGCCCAATTGGGCGTCCGATTCACAGAAGCTTATGCATGTGCAATCTCTTCACCCACGAGATGTAGCTTGATGTCTGGCATGAATGCTGCTCGCCACCGCGTTACCAACTGGACTTTAGAGTTGAATCAACAAACCGATGCCGCAAGTAAAACCATAAAATTACCTGATTGGAACTACAACGGCATCCAACCGGATACGGCAAGACTCATTAACAATGCCACACCTATTACGGCTTTGCCACAAATTTTAAAGGAAAACGGCTATTATACTATCCACTGTGGAAAAGCACACTTCGGCGCACGCCATACGCCAGGAGCTAACCCTCTAAGTATGGGCTTTGATCTAAACATAGGTGGCGGGCCCAATGGAGCTCCAGGTAGCTATTTAGGGACCAAGAATTTTGGCGAAGGTACGCGTTTTGCCGTTGAAGGTTTAGAAAAATATTATGGGCAAGACATCTTCCTGACCGAAGCCCTCACACGCGAGGCCATCGCCGCCTTAGAGCATGCTGAAAAAATAGGAAAGCCTTTCTACCTTTACATGTCTCATTATGCAGTTCATGCGCCATACGATGACGACAAACGCTTCAGCAACTCATACCGTGGTCGATATGACATCCAGTTGAACGACACACTGAATGAACGCGAGGCACGCTACGCAGCTTTGGTGGAAGGCATGGACAAAAGTCTAGGTGACTTGTTAGACTATCTGGAAGCTCATCCTGAAACAGGACAAAATACTATTCTTCTTTTCATGTCCGACAATGGCGGACAAGCAGTACAAGGCACCCGCCAAGGACAGGCAAACCGCGACCAGAACTATCCGGCCCGCGCAGGAAAGGGATCGGCTTTCATGGGCGGTGTACACGAACCGATGATGGTTTATTGGCCAGGGATCACCCAAGGAGGAACTGTGAACGATCAACGTGTAATGATTGAAGACTTCTTCCCCACAATTCTTAACATGGCCGGCATCGAGGAATACACAACTACCCAAACCCTTGATGGCATTAGTTTTGCTGATGTTATCAAAAACGCCGACCTACGCTACGAACGGCCCATCATCTGGCATTTTCCTAACCTTTGGGGGGAGACACAAAACACCGAAGAAGGCTATGGCGCGTATTCATCCATTCTCCAAAACGATTACCACCTCATATATACTTGGGAAGAACAACGTCATCGCTTATATAATATACGTGAAGACATTGGAGAAAAAGTTGATTTGTCAGACCGAATGCCAGAGAAGGTAAAAGAACTTTCACGTCTACTTACCGAGTACTTAAAAGAACGAAATGCCCAACGCCCAGTTTATCGTTCTTCCGGGAAGCCAATTCCCTATCCGGATGGAAGTGAGAAATAATGTCAGAGCCTATTTTTATTTAGCCTCTTTCCGAGACTATTTTTCCGATTGACTTTCACCATGAAATCCGATGTACTCCCCTAAGCAACCGGAAAAACAGTCTCGGAACTCGCTCTTAAAACCAAACTGAACCCAATTTAAGCAGGAATTAAACAACTAGCTTATAAATACTTGATAAAAAACAAACCAAAGTAAACACAAAAAAAGCCACAAATACTTGTATATTACAAATAGAAGTTGTACCTTTGCACCCGAAATCAAAAAACAACATCGCGGAGTGGAGCAGTTGGTAGCTCGTTGGGCTCATAACCCAAAGGTCGTAAGTTCGAGTCTTGCCTCCGCAACTCAATAAAAAAGCATCGCAATCGCGATGCTTTTTTTATGCCCGAAATCAGCCCCAACTTTACGGACGTGCTACCGGACGACGTTCCTGATAGGCTTTAAACTGCTCCTCCGTCATGATTTTCTGGAGGCTCTTCTCATATGCTTCGCGGGCTGCCCGACGTTCTTCAAAAGCCTGCTTGCGCTCGGCGGCACGCTGCTCCAACTCTTCTTTCGTGAGAGCCGGACGGCGGGCTTCATCATAATACGGACAATCGGGAGCATGGTGTCCGTCCATGCAATATGCTTCGCAACAATAGTCGGCATGACGAGGAGCGCCGCAGCAACCGCCACGATGCCAGTCACGGCGATGATGGCGACGACGGTCTGCCCAACGGCGGTCACGATCGCCGGGATGCAAGCCAGGACGCAAGCCGGGTTTATCACCTCGTTTCTGAAGCCACTCCAGATTGGCCTCCGTCAATTCCTTCACTTGTTTCTCATCCAAATTATAACGCTCGGCCATATCCAGAGCCATCATTTCGGCACGCAACTTCAACCACTGTTCGGAATAATCACGACGATTGTCTTGTGCCATCGCATTCCCAACCCCCATAAACAAGGCTGTCAGGAGACATACTACAGTAAGTTTCATTGTCTTCATACGTCATATCAATTAATGGGTTACGAGAGTATGACACAAAGATATGTAAAAAGTTTAATGAGAAGCAGAGGTTTTACATTTAATTAGTAACTTCGCACGCTGAAACATCCCATTACGCCGTATGAAGCAAAGTGCCTCATTGTGCGAAGCAAAGTGCCTCAAAGCAAGGAGCAAAGTGCCTCAAAGCAGGAAGCGAAGCACTTCAAACGCAAAGGCATGGAATGAAACGATTAAAGCATCTTAATCAACTCAATATGAAACTATTAAACCTATTGATTATGTCAGCCATTCTTTTGGCAACAGCCTCCTGCGGTGGAGGCAAGGAATCTGCTCCGGCACAGGAGACGGCAAACCAAGACAGCCTCCTCATCCAACGGTCGGACATCCAGATCAAAGACAAACGCCTGACGCCCGAAGCCCTCTGGGCCATGGGACGCATTGGAGGCATAGCCGTTTCGCCCGATGCGGGAAAAGTGGCCTACACCGTGAGCTACTACAGCGTACCCCAAAACAAGAGCAATACGGAAATCTTCCTAATGAACGCCGACGGTAGCGCCAATGTTCAGTTGACCCGCGATGAATGGCAACAGAACCAGCCGGCATGGATCAAAGACGGCAAGAAACTGGCCTACCTAAGCAACGAAAGCGGCACCAGCCAAGTGTGGGAAATGAATCCCGACGGCACGGGACGCCGTCAACTGACAGACTATGCAGGCGGCATAGACGGCTTTGCCTTCAGCCCCAATGGACGGAAGCTACTCTTCATCGCGCAAGTGAAAACGGTGAAAAGCACAGCGGAGAAATATCCCGACCTGCCCCAAGCGAGCGGCATCATCGTGGATAGCCTGATGTACAAGCACTGGGACGAATGGACCACTACAGCCCCGCACCCCTTCGTGGCAGACTTTGACGGCGATGAAATCAGCAATGTCCGTGACCTGCTGGAAGGCACGCCCTACGAAAGTCCGATGAAACCTTTCGGCGGAATCGAGCAGCTGGCATGGAGCCCGGCATCGGACAAGATTGCCTACACCTGCCGCAAGAAGACAGGAAAGGCATACGCCACCTCCACCGACTCGGACATCTACCTCTATGACTTGAAGACCGGCGAGACAAGCAACCTCTGCAAAGATCCGGAAATCAAAAAGATAGTGTCTGTGGAGATAAAGAAAGCCTTGGCCGGTGAACCGATCATAAAGACTTACAGCCCATCCCCCGAAACAGACAAGAACGAGGGCTACGATACCAACCCGCAATTCTCGCCCAACGGCAAATACATCGCTTGGCAAAGCATGGCCCACGACGGATACGAGAGCGACCGCAACCGCCTCTATGTGCTAGACCTGGAGAAGAAAGAGAAATTCTGCGCCGATGCCGGTTTCGACACCAACGTGGACAGCTACGTCTGGGCTTCTGACTCGTTATTCTATCTCACCGCCACTTGGCACGGCACGGAGCAGATTTACGCCCTCGGCCTCAACGACTGGAAAGTAGGTAAGCTCCCTGTGAAGCTGACCGACGGCCTGCACGACTATGGCACCATCGCCCTCTGCGGCGACAACCTCATCGCCACGCGCCACTCAATGAGCCAGGCCGACGAAATCTATGTCGTGGCCCCCGGCACCGCAGCCAAGAACCACTACGCCGAGAGCCTCCAACTGACGCACGAGAACCAGCACATCTACGACCAATTGGAAATGGGCCGCGTGGAAGAGCGTTGGATCAAAACGACGGATGACAACGACATGCTCGTGTGGGTCATCTATCCGCCACAGTTTGATGCGAAAAAGAAGTATCCTACTTTATTATATTGTGAGGGTGGCCCGCAAAGCCCGCTCAGCCAGTTCTGGAGTTTCCGTTGGAACTTCCAGATCATGGCGGCCAACGACTACATCATCGTGGCTCCTTGTCGCCGAGGGATGCCAGGATTCGGCACAGAGTGGAACGAAGCCATTAGTGGCGACTATGGCGGCCAGTGCATGAAGGACTACTTGACGGCCATTGATGAAGTCGCCAAGGAGCCGTTCGTGGATCGTGACCACTTGGGATGCGTGGGCGCCAGCTTCGGCGGTTTCTCCGTCTACTGGCTGGCCGGACACCACGAAGGACGCTTCAAAGCCTTCATCGCCCACGACGGTATCTTCAACATGGAGATGCAATACCTAGAGACCGAAGAGAAATGGTTTGCCAACTGGGACATGGGCGGTGCCTACTGGGACACAGAGAATGAAGTGGCCCAACGCACCTTCGCCAACTCGCCCCACAAGTTTGTGGACAAGTGGGACACGCCCATCCTCTGCATCCATGGCGAGAAGGACTACCGCATCCTGGCCAACCAAGCGATGGCCGCTTTCGATGCCGCCCAACTACGCGGCATCCCATCGCAGCTGCTCATCTTTCCCGACGAAAACCATTGGGTGCTCCGTCCGCAGAACGGTGTGCTCTGGCAACGGACCTTCTTTGCCTGGCTGGACAAATGGTTGAAGCCGGCCAAGCCCTGAGGGCAGCAACAACTCCGACAACCTGCTATTAAACATCATGCCCGCAAGCCCGGCGAATCCGGAAATTCGCTAACTTGCGGGCGTGTTTCATTTAAAACCTTACGAGCTATGATTATCGGAGTACCCCAAGAAATCAAGAACAACGAGAACCGCGTGGGCATGACACCAGCGGGAGTGGCAGAACTGGTCAAGAGAGGCCATCAAGTCTATGTGCAACACGAAGCCGGCATACACAGCGGCTTTGCGGACGAAGACTATACGGCCGTGGGTGCCAGGATCCTGCCCACCATTGAAGAGGTCTATGCACGTGCCGAGATGATTGTGAAGGTCAAGGAACCCATTGCACCGGAGTATGGACTGATACGCCCGGGCCAAGTGCTCTTCACCTACTTCCACTTTGCCGCCGACCGCACCCTGACAGAAGCCATGCTACAGAGCGGCGCCATCTGCATCGCCTACGAAACGGTGGAAAAGAAAGACCGTAGCCTGCCCTTGCTGATCCCGATGAGCGAAGTGGCGGGACGCATGTCCGTGCAAGAGGGGGCCCGCTTCCTGGAGAAACCACAAGGTGGCAAAGGCATCCTGTTGGGTGGCGTACCCGGCGTGCGGCCTGCCCGCGTGCTGATATTGGGAGGAGGCACCGTAGGTACCAACGCCGCATGGATGGCTGCCGGCCTGGGTGCAGAAGTCACCATCACGGATATTAACCTGGACCGCCTGCGCTACCTCAGCGAAATCATGCCAAAGAACGTCACCACGCTCTACTCGTCCGAACACAACATCCGCACCGAACTCCCCACCACAGACCTGGTCATCGGCTCCGTACTCATTCCCGGCGACAAGACGCCCCACCTCATCACCCGCGATATGCTCCCCCTGATGAAGCCGGGCACCGTGCTGGTGGATGTGGCCATCGACCAAGGCGGATGTTTCGAGACCTCCCACCCGACGACACATAGCGAACCTACCTATACCGTGGACGGCATCGTACACTATGCCGTGGCCAACATCCCCGGCGCCGTACCCTTCACCTCAACCCTGGCTCTGACCAATGCCACCCTGCCCTACACCCTCGCCCTAGCCTGCAAAGGTTGGAAACAAGCTTGCCTGGACGATCCCGCCTTGGCACTGGGCCTGAACGTGGTGGAAGGCAAAGTAACCTACAAAGCCGTGGCCGATGTCTTCGGCCTGCCATACGCACCAGCCCTCTGAGGCAGCTCATAAAAAACAACAAGAGGGCGTCCGTCATTTCGACACGCCCTCTTGCTTCGTAACGATACAAGTTTATCTCAAAGCGGCCAATCCCTCCGCATACTCCCGGGTCAACTCTTGCATGACCTCGGCCACGGTCTGGATGCCTTTCCCCTTCAGCAAGGCAGCAATCTGGCCGATTTCCAGTTCGCCTTCCTCCAAGTTTCCCTCGAAGATGCCCAGCTTGGCGCGTCCTTTGCCCAGGAGGGCACGCAACTCATCGGGCGTGGCGCCGGCATCCTCAGCCCGGGCCACCTCGTCCATGAACTTGCCCTTTACCAGACGGGTAGGTGCCAACTTCTTCAGCAAGAGGCGCGTATCACCCTCTTCCAGGTTCAGGCAATAGTCCTTGAATACCTCGCTGGCCGAACTCTCGGCAGTCAGCGCGAAGCGGGTGCCTATCTGCACGCCCTCAGCTCCCAACGCCTGCACCGCCAACATGGCCGCTCCCGTGGCGATGCCTCCGGCGGCAATCAAGGGAAGGCTCGTGGCGCGACGTACGGCAGGTATCAGGCAGAGCGTGGTGGTCTCCTCGCGACCGTTGTGTCCTCCCGCCTCGAAGCCTTCCGCCACGATGGCATCCACACCCGCCTGCTCGGCTTTCTGTGCAAAGAGCGAAGAAGACACCACGTGCGCCACCGTGATGCCCCGCTCGTGCAGCCAACTCGTCCATTTCTTGGGACTTCCTGCTGAAGTGAATACGATCTTGACGCCTTCGTCCACCAAGAGCTGCATCACCTCGTCCACCTGCGGATACATCAAGGGGAGGTTCACACCGAAAGGTTTCGACGTGGCAGCCTTTACCTTTCGGATATGCTCGCACAAGGTCTCGGGATGCATCGAACCTGCTCCCAGCAAGCCCAATCCGCCCGCATTGCTCACGGCCGAAGCCAATCGCCAACCGCTGCACCACACCATGCCACCTTGCACGATGGGGTGCTCTATTCCGAATAAGGAAGTAATTCTGTTGTCCATATAAATTATATATTTGCTATGAAATGTCTAATCTCATCAAGGTTTCTCATGCACCGTAATGGAATCTCCATACACACGCAATGCCTCCAGCGTAGCCATCCGTCGTTTCTTGATATTCCGGTTCCAGAATTCTTTGGTGAAGATAGCCATGAAGCTATGCCCCGACGGTGCCGATGCCCCCTCCGCCATCCGCTCTATCCCTCTCAGGATATTCTCCCGCCACGTAGGTTTGTCGATGTCTATCTTGCGTTGATAGATGGGATCCCAGTTGTAGGGCGTGTAGCCCGTATAGGGACGCAAGACGAGCCGGATTTTCTTCTGCTTCTCCGTGGGTGTGTAGGGCAAGGTCTCGTCAAACCTCAGCCACGACTTCTCGTCCGAGGCTTTCGGCTGACCGAAGTTCCGCTTCAACTCCTTCAAGGCGTTCGGGTTCAGTTTGATATCCCCGTCCCCTTCCAGTAGGCGTTGAAGCCGCAAGGAATCTTCCGGCGTCCAATCCTGCGCACAGAGTGGACACGTCACGCCTGCCAACAAGAGAGCCAAACCAACCAAATACTTCATACGCGCCGTGTTGTGCTTGTCACCACCACATGTAGCCGCTCCCGCAAAGCGGTTCGTTCCAACAGGGGTCGATGGTCCACATCGTGCGCGGATACTTCCGGTTCTCCCACCAATGCCGGTAGCGCGCCACGGCATCCTGCACCTCCTCGTCGGACAGAAAGTAGATGCCCTCGTAGTTCTCCGCATCCACATGCACCATCTTGCAGCCCATCGAGGCATTATGTCCCAGGCGTATGGTCTCTACCGTCCAAAGCAAGCACTCGCCCAGGCGGAGTTTGCCCCCTGCCGAATAGGACACCGGCGCCAAGGGGAAGGACGGAATGACGCTCAGGTCGTCGGCATAATCCAATAGTTCGCCAATGTCCTTCGGGGTGAACTTCGGCATCTGGCTCACCCCGTCCGGGCTTTGCACGGAGAGGCTGCCGTCCTTCAGTTGCTTCACAAACACGTCCACGTCCGGATGTTCATAGTCCAACGTACCTTCCGTGCAGGACGTGGATACCAAGAGGAGGAAGAGAGCCACGCCGAGCAGGCCTCCTGCCCTATAAAGTCTTCTGAATATCTGATTTCTTTCCATAATCCGCTCTGACTAAAATATCATGCGCAAACCGCATTGCAAATTCAAGTTCGTGGGACGCTCCGTGCGCAGGGTGCGCGTAGGAGAATCCGTGTCAAAATGATGGGAGACGGCAGGCTCGGCAAACAAGGCCAGACGGTCGGTCATCTTATAGCGCACGCCCAAGCCCGCCTTGACGGAGCATTGCACCGGCTCGGCTTCAAAACTGTTGTCCCGGGCACCTGCCACGCACTTCTCTACCGCTCCTCCGGCCAGCGCATACAGCTCCACCTTGTCGTTGCCGGCCAGCAACACATTGAGTTGCACGGGGATGCCCAGCGTGTGGAGCGTAGCGTCCCCAGCACCGTGCAGGTAACTATATTGCACGCCCGCCTCCAGCGAGAGGCGTTTGCCCAAGCATCGCTCCACGCCCAGCCCGGCCATCAATGGGGCGCGATATCCACCCTTGGGCAGGGAGGTGCCCAACGATGCCTTCAACGCCCAATGGGGAGGCGCGGCAGGAGGCGTGACACGGCCGTCCGCCGGAGTCTTGTCGCCCCGCTGAGTCGTCCTCCACGGTGCCCCGGCACCGGCATCAG
>JAHLFO010000106.1 GCA_018883785.1 Candidatus Bacteroides intestinipullorum | reverse complement strand
TATATGCTGGCCTGCGCCGCCTACGAGCTGGGCGACCCCTGTGCCGCCGACCTCTTGCGCGACTTCCTCGCCACGCATCCCGCCACGCCCCATGCCAACCGCGTGCAGGCCCTCATCGCTTCCACCTGCTTCTTTGGTGGGGACTATGCCGCCGCCCTCGACGCCTTTGCCGGTGTCCGGCTGGAGAACCTGGCCACGGACGAGCGCGACGACATGACCTACCGCCTGGCCGTCTCCCACCTCCAGACGGGCGACCTCGTCCAGGCCGCCGTGTGGTTTGAGACCTTGCGTGCCACTTCGTCGCGCTACGCGGACGATTGCACCTATTACATCGCCTACATCCGCTACACCCAAGGCCGCCTGGACGATGCACTCCCCGGCTTCCTCGCCTTGCAGGACAACGGGAAGTATGGCGCGCTCGTGCCTTACTACATCGCCGAAATCTACCTGGCCAAGCAACAATATGACAAGGCAGAAATCGTGGCGCAGAACTACCTCTCCGCCTATCCCCACGAGGCTCATGCCGCCGAGATGCAGCGCGTCGTGGGCACCGTCCGCTACCACGCCGCCGACTGGCACGGCGCGATGACCGCCCTCGAAGCCTACCGCGATGCCACCGAGGGCCGTATGCGCCGCGACGCGGCCTACATGTTGGGCATGGCCTATTGCCGCAACGGCGTCTACACCCAGGCGCCCGCCGTCCTGGGCGAAGCCACGCTGGTGGACGACGCCCTGGCGCAGAACGCCTACCTCAACATGGGCCTGGCCTACCTCCAACTGGGCGACAAGAACAAGGCACGCATGGCCTTCGAGCAGGCCTCCGTGTCCGATGCCGACCGTGCCGTCCGCGAGCAGGCCGCCTACAATTATGCCCTCTGCATCCACGAGACCGCCTACGACGCCTTCGGCCAGTCTGTCACCGTCTTCGAGAACTTCCTCAACGAGTTTCCCGATTCGCCATACGCCCCCAAGGTCAGCTCTTACCTGGTCGATGTCTATATGAGCACCCGCAGCTACGAGGCCGCCCTCCGCTCCATCGAGCGCATCAAGCAGCCCGACCCGATGATACAGCGGGCCAAGCTCCGCGTCCTCTTCCAGCTGGGCACGCAGGCCTTTGCCAATGCCGACTTTGCAGGGGCGGCGGACTACTTCACCCGCGCCTGGCAGCCTGCCGCCTCGTTCGGCACCCGCGGGATACAGGAGCTGTCCGATGCCCTCTACTGGCGCGGCGAGTCCTACTATCGCCTAGGCCGGATGACGGAAGCCGCTGCCGACTTCGAGCGTTTCCTGGGCATCCACTCCACCCGCAAGGATGAGACGGTGGCCCTGGCCCACTACAACCTGGGCTACATCGCCTTCCACCAGCAGGCATACGCCGAGGCCGAGAGCCGCTTCGCCCAATATGTCCGCCTGGAGACGGGCGAGAACCACGCCGCCCTGGCCGATGCCTACAACCGCCTGGGCGACTGCTGCCTGCGCGGACGCCGCTTCGACGAGGCCAAGCGATATTATGCCACGGCCGAGAAGATGGGCCAGCCCACGGGCGACTATTCCTACTACCAGCAGGCGCTGGTGGCCGGCCTCCAGAAGGACTATGCCGGCAAGGTGGCCCTCTTGGACCGTCTGGCCGAGAAGTACCCCGAATCGTCCTACGCCGTCAATGCCCTCTACGAGAAAGGCCGCTCCTACGTGCAGGCGGGGCAGAACGCACAGGCCATCGCCGTCTTCCGCCAGCTCTTGCAACAGCATCCCGAGAGCCCCGTCAGCCGCAAGGCCGCCGCAGAGATTGGCCTGCTCTACTACCAGGACAATGACTATGACCGCGCCATCGAGGCCTACACCTACGTTGTCAACCGCTATCCCGGCAGTGCGGAGGCCCGCCTCGCTCTGCACGACCTGAAGTCCATCTACGTCGAGGCCGACCGCGTGGACGACTATGCCCGCCTGGTGGAGCAGTTGCCCGGCGGCACCCGTATCGAGGCCAGCGAACAAGACTCCCTGACCTACGCCGCCGCCGAGCGCATCTACATGAAGGGCGATATGACGCCCGCCAAGGAGAGCCTGACCCGCTACCTGACCCGCTATCCCGACGGCGCCTTCAGCCTGGCCGCGCACTACAACCTTTGCACCATTGCCCGCCAGCAGGGCGACGAGGACGGCATCCTGCTCCACGCGGGCAAGCTGCTGGAGTATCCCGACAGCCCCTACACCGAAGAAGCCTTGCTGATGCACGCCGAGATCCTCTTCAACCGCAAGCAGTATGACGAGGCCCGTGCCGACTACCTCCAGTTGCAGGCCAAGGCCACCACGCCCGAACGCCGCCGCCTGGGGCAGACGGGCGCCCTGCGCTGTTCCTGGATCTTGCAGGACCATCCCGGCACCGTCTCTGCCGCCACTGCCCTCCTGGCCGGGAGCAACCTGTCGCCCGAGGTGCGCACCGAGGCCCTCTACGACCGGGCCAAGGCATCTATCGCCCTGGACGACTGGGCCACCGCCGTGCCCGACCTCCGCGCGCTGGCTGGGGACACCCGCACCCTGCAAGGTGCCGAGGCCAAGTATCTCCTGGCGCAACACCTCTACGACACCGCCGACTATGCCGCTGCCGAGCAGGAGGCCCTGGACTACATCGACCAGAGCACCCCGCACGCCTATTGGCTGGCCCGCACCTTCATCCTCCTGTCCGATGTCTACGTCGCGCAGGGCAAGAAGCTCGACGCCCGCCAATACCTCCTCAGCCTGCAACAGAACTACCAGGAGGACGACGACATCCGTCCCATGATCGAGGAGCGGCTGGAGAAGTTGAAATAAGCAAGTTCATGGCACGCAGATAATCAGTGATCATCTGTTGCATCTGCGTCATCTGCGTGCCATTCCCGATAAAATCTCATTTAATTCCGATTACTTAACTTATACGCAGAACCATTATGAAGTTTCCGATTCGATATATCCCCCTCGCCGCCCTCCTCTTTCCCGCAGGACTGGCGGCCCAGACCCAACAGCCCGACACGGCCCTGACCCGCACCGTCGTGGTGGAGCAGGAATACGCCCCCCTCATCCAGGATGCTGCCAAGGTGAACGTCCTGCCCCGCGTGGAGGAACCCGTGGTGACTCCCAAGAACGTGGAATATGACACCGCCCCCCTGGCGGCCACGCAAATCCCCGCCGACACCCTGCCGTCTTACGCGGCGCGCGAGACGCCGGACAAGGCCACGCCCGGCTATGTCCGTCTGGGCTACGGCAACCTGGGTAACCTCGATGTCTATGCCGACTACCTCTTCCGCCTCTCCCGTCGCGACCGCCTGGGCGTGACCGTCGGCGTGCAAGGCATGGACGGCGAACAGGAGGTGGATGGCGTGTTCCCTTTCTATCAGCCGACAGAAACCGATTGGGATGCCTACGACTACCGCACCCGTGCCGCCCTGGACTATACCCATCGGTTCAGCCGCGTGGACTTGAACCTGGCTGGTCGCTTTGGCCTGCGCAACTTCAACCGCCTGTCGGACCTCGCGCCCGGCAAGCAGAAATTCACTTCGGGCGACGTACACTTGGGGCTGGCTTCCACGGACGAGGGCCTGCCCGTGCAGTTCCGCGCCGAGACCAACCTGCTGCTCTACCAGCGTCAGCGGGGCCTGGACTATGAGGATGCCCGCGAGGTGGCTGTCCGCACCGAGGCCGAGGCATGGGGCAGCCTGGGCGGCGGGCAGACCGTCGGAGCGGCCTTGCGCATGGACAACGTGGTCTATCGCCACAACCTCTACGAGGACTACACCGCCCTGTCCCTGACGCCCTACTATGCTTACGAGGGCAACGGCTGGACGTTCCGCGCCGGGGTCAACGTGGATCCCGTCTTCGGCTTTGGCCGGGAGTTCCGCGTGTCGCCCGACATGCAGGTGCAGTATGCCTTCCCCGCCCGCGTCGTGCTCTATGCCCAGACCAAGGGAGGCCGCCTGCTCAACGACTTTCGCCGCCTGGAGGCTATCAATCCCTATGCCGACCCTGCCGGGCAACTGGAGTCCACCTACGAGCTGGTCAATGCCGCCGCGGGCGTTCGTGTGGGCACGCTCTCCGGCTTCGGCCTGCATGTGTATGGCGGCTACCAGTCTTTGGAAGATGACACGTATTTCCGCTCGCCGTCCTACTATTCCGTTTCCTCTTATTATCCCACCCCGTATGCGTTGGAAATCCTGACGCAGGACACCCGGAATTTCTACGCCGGCGCCGAGCTGACGTACAGCTACCGCGACATCGTCACCCTTACCGGCCGCGGCACCTATCGCAATTGGTCGGCCGACGAGGGCGGTTCAGAGCAAGATGTGCTGGCCTTCAAGCCCACGTTCGAGGGCGATTTCCGCCTGGAGGCACGCCCCATCAGCCCTCTGCGCGTGTACGTGGGCTATCGCCACATCGAGCGCGAAGGCTCGGTAGGCATGATTGTCGACCCCGTCAGCAACCTCTATGCCGGCGGCGCCTACGACCTCTATCGCGGCCTGGGCGTCTACGTCCGCCTGGACAACCTGCTGGACAAGGACTACCGCTACGACTGGTACTACCCCACGCAGGGCTTCAACGTCCTGGTCGGGGTGACGTACCGGTTCTGAGGCGGGAGGTTTTTCTGCTCCTTAGCGGCCGGGCAACTGAATGTCTGTCCTCAACTCCATGCGGGTCCGTAGAGGCATTGCTGTCTGTGAGGCTTTCACGGCCTGGCCGCTCCCTTCCTCTTCCTCCGGTTGTTTGGGAGGCCTCTCGCCATTCAACCACCAATCCGGTAGGTTGGTGAAATCATCGCTAGCTGACCAGCTCCACAAACGCCTCATAGCTTCCGGATCAGCCAACACCTCATCCGGTATGGCTCCGCCAAAATGATTTTCCGGCATTGAAATCACCGGATAGTCGGAAAAACAATACTCAAACGGAAATTCGGTAAAATCGTTAGAACGCAACCACAGTTCCTTGATTTTAATGCCGCTGGGCACCTTGCCGCTTAGGTGGTTCTGGCGTAGAGAGCAGTGACCCTCCGGATTGTCCCATTCCGTGATTTCGTCCGGGATTTCGCCATAGAGCTCATTGCCGTCCAAATCCAGCCAATACAGACTCGGGGCTTGGAACACGAAACTGGGTATCTCCCCCGATATGGACGTTCCGGCTATGCGCACGAGTTGCACATAAGGCAATTTGAACAAGCCTTCCGGAATGCTCCCTCGTAGCCCTCGGCCCCCTACGCGGAATTCCATCAAGTAGGGTATGTCGCCAATGGCTTCTGAGATATAACCTTGAGGAACCGGTGTAGACGTCTGATTCAGGATAACGCTGAATACGCGATATTCATTATGCGCACTATCATACACTGCGCTCACGCCGCCCCAAGTCATATAATCTGTCAAGTCCCAAGTGACATCCCAATTGTCGCCATCATACGCTTTGTACAATTCGGTCAATGCCAGGCTGTCCGACGGATTGAGCGTAGGTTCGGGCAACGGCTGAGGCCCGGAGGGATCGTCCGATGAACACGAAAACAGGCAAATCGGCAATACTGCTCCCCATAACAGGGTTTTCAAAAATAAGTGTTTCATAAGCATTTTGTTTTTGGTATTACATTCTCCCGCGAAGCGGGTATTCTTCATTCTTCATTAAAGCGCGCTTGTTGCAGGATACGCATCCACGTGTAAGTCGATGTGGGTCATGGCAATCGGCATTTTAGGGGTGTGATACGTTAACTTTTTCTGCAAAAGTAGTCCGTTTGGTCCAAAAACCGATAGACGCGCGATGGACAAATCGGCCCCGCCACTCCTGCGCTAACTTTTATGTTGTCAGCCACTTGCCCGGTCTGGCGGAGGCCCGGCGATGGACAACGCCATTCCTTAAAACTCCCACAACCACACGTCCAGCATCATGCTCTTGTCGAACGAGGCGACGGCATGGGCCAGTCGGTCTTTCAGTCGTAGCTTGGCCTTGCCCACGGACGAGGGGGAGATGGCCAGCACGTCCGCCATCTCGCCGTTGGACATCTTGAGCTTGATGAGGCAGGCCAGTCGCAGCTCGCTCTCGCTGATGGTGGGGGCGGCTTTGACCAGGCGTTGGGTGTAGCCGTCGAAGATGCGGTCCAGCTCCTCCTTGAACTGAGGCCATTGCTCGTCCTTCAGGTAGGCGTGCTTGGTCTTTATGCGGTCTAAGAAGGCGTTTTGGCCGACCAGGAGGGCGGTCAATGTCGTTTCGCGCTCGTGTAGGCAGCGGTTTTCGGTGGTCAGGCGGTTCAGTTCGTTCACTTCTTCCGACTGCCGGTGGACGGTCTGCCGATGTATGCTGTCTTGCAGCTTCTTGTTTTCAACGGCCAATTGCTTGTTTTGTTCTTGCATACAGACTAAAGTGGCGGTCTGCTCCTCCAGCTGGTCTTTGTAGTTTTCTCCTTCTTTGATTTGTTGGGCCAATTCGGCCATGCGCTGGTTGTTGCGGGAGATGATGCGTTCATTCTCTGCCAGTTTCAGGGCATTTTGCCGGGCGGATTCCTCCTGTCTTTTCAGGGCGTGCTCTTTGCGGAACAAGGCCCGCTGGTAGGTGATGGTAATCAGGGCGATAAGGGCAATCAGGGCCACGACGGCAATCAACGCTTGGCGTATCAGGCGGTCTTTGTCCATTTGCAGTTGGTTGCGCTCGTTGATGACTTTCTGTTGGTCATATTTAGCCTGCATGGCTGCCAACTCATTGCGACTGTCTCTGTTTAAGACGGAATCCAAGCAGGACAAATACTGCTCGCAATGAGCCAAGGCATTGGCATATCTTTTATTGTCTTTGTCTAATTCGTACAAAAGGCGGAAAGCGTCCCCTTTAGTGCGGATGTTATCCGTGGAGATTGTGGCCTTCTCCAGATAATAAGTTGCAGAGTCTTGTTGTCCCATGTTCTTGAATACAATTCCTAAGACCAAGTAGGCATTGTTGGGAATCTTGCCGTCTTCTTCTTGTAATTGCAGGCCTTTTCGAGCCAGATTTAAGGCTTGCTCGAAATCATTGTTCATGCCATAGATATGTACCAACTCCCAGATAACAGTCTTCTGCTTATTTCTGTTTTGAAAAGCTTCGGCCAGTGAAAGGGCTTTTTTATAATACGTGATAGCTTTTTCTACATCCTTTGGCTCCATGTTGTATGTGCGTGCCAGATTGATAAGTGATGAGACTTTGTACGCCTTATTGTCAGTCCTGTTTGCATAGTAAAACGCTTTTTCGTTGAATTGCAGCGCTTGTTCTTTCAAATTGCGGAATATATACATATTGCCAACATGTTCGTGGATTAAGTATCCCAACTGATAATCTTCGGTTTTCTCCATCTCGTCTTTAGCCTGTAAATAATACTTTTGAGCCTCTTCCATTTCGCCGTTTTCACCGGCAATTCCTCCCTTCAGATACAACGCCAGTGTTTTCCTTTCCGCATCATCCGTTTTCTCGAAATAGCTGTACGCCGTATTCACCAAAGAATCCGATTGCCGGATGTAGTTCTTATACCGCGCATGCGCCAGCAGCAACGCCCACGTGGCGCGTTGTTCCTTTCCTTTCGGGGGTTGCAGGTTTTCCAAGAGTTGCAGGGCGCTGTCCGGGGCGGCATACATGATGGCCTCGGCTTGAGCCAGTTTGGTGGCTATGGTTCCATTCGATGGATTGGCACATGAGGCCAGCGTGCAGCCCAGCACTATAAATACGAATAGGTGTAAGAAGATGTTGATATTTAGTTTATAGGATAAATAGGAATTTAGCTCCCTCAACTCCCCCTTGAGGGGGAGCTTAAAGATACTCCGTTGTATCGGAAGCCTCCCATCGGTGGAGGTTGGTGGGGCTTCTAAACTATCGTCTTTTGCAGTTGTATGAGGACAATCATATATCTTGCAAATATCTTGTAGAATCATCTGTTCCATAAATGAGTATTTAGCGGTTCAATCGTTAATCTTAATCTCCCAATAGCCGTTCCTTTTACCGTTTTTGCGCTCGATGATGCCTTTTTCGGTCAAATTTACGGTAATGGTCTTTACTGTTCTTTCTGATTTGCCTATATGTGCGGCAATTTCTTTTTGCGTGGCTTTAGGTTGTTCTCGCAAGAAGTTAAGCACTGCGATTTCTTCCAAAGTGCAATTCAAAGTGCAAATATTGCACTTTTGCACAGCCTTAGTTGATATACCTGCACTTTGAATATCTTGCGGAGAAGATTCCTGTACAAGCATTGTCCGGTTTTTTAATTCGTTATGCTCATGTAGAATCAAGTTCCGGAAGAATGCTTCAATATATTCTGTAGTAGCGTAAATGCCTTTGCCCAAATTATTGTAATTAGCACGAACCAAGGCATTTCGGAAATACCATGAATGATTGGAAAAGGCATCGTTGCTGATGTCGAAACCGAAAGTACGCAGATATTTGATAGTAAATACAGCCGTTGTGCGAGTATTTCCCTCACCAAAAGCGTGAATTTGCCAAACTCCGGATATAAACTTGGCGATATGCGTGATAGCGTCACTGATGTTCAAATCCCTATAGCTGAAATTCTTCTCCTGCATGAAATCATAATCGAGAGTTTCGCGTATGCTGTCGGCACTGGCATAAAGTACGGTTTCGCCTTTCAGTACCCATTCCTTTTTTGTTATATTGTAATCTCTTATCTTTCCTGCGAATTTATAGATACCTTGGAAAAGGCGGCGATGAATGGTGATATACTCAACAGGAGAGAATGTGAACGTCTTCTCCGACAATATTTCGGCTATACGTGCCGAAACCTTATCGGCTTCTTCTGTCCTGTCTTCTATGTCTGCTCTGACAATCTTTGACTGATAGTAACTATCAATCAGCTGTTTGGCTTCTTCGATAGTTATATCACCCTCAATATGCTGACGTGCCGTTTGTATCAGATATTCAGACGGCTTCAAATCATCCACCGCCTGCAAGCCGATAGCGGTTTGCCAAGCATAGCCTTTTTCTCTTTTTTGAGGTTCGCCTTGTCTTATATATTCTTCAAAGTCATTCATCGTCTGATATTTTTAGCTGTTTAATGTAATGCATTGATTTTCAGTTCGCCCGGCATTACTACAGGGAGAAGGATATCTCGCAATGAAATTAGTTTATCATTTTGAATAGTATTCTGTCAGAATCGTCCGAGCATTTGTCGATAATATAGCGATGATGCCTCCAAGGTACAGAGAATAAATCTGACTGCAATCTTTTCCTTTATGTCTTTACCAAGCTCCCAATAAAAGCGAAGCATTTCATTGTTCATCTTTACAGCTGCCTTGATTTGGCTGCTTCGGTAACGCTTTACAAGTTCTTTGACCCATGAAGCGTAATCCTTATCTAATATGCCGATTGATTTATCCATGACCATTTATATTTCGTTAATTGTCAGTTCGCCAGACGAATGAATGCAGTCTGACAAAAGTAAATTAAAACTCCCACAACCACACGTCCAGCATCATGCTCTTGTCGAACGAGGCGACGGCGTGTGCCAGTCGGTCTTTCAGTCGTAGCTTGGCCTTGCCCACGGACGAGGGGGAGATTCCCAGTACGTCCGCCATCTCGCCGTTGGACATCTTGAGCTTGATGAGGCAGGCCAGGCGCAGCTCGCTCTCGCTGATGGTGGGGGCGGCTTTGACCAGGCGTTGGGTGTAGCCGTCGAAGATGCGGTCCAGTTCCTCCTTGAACTGGGGCCATTGCTCGTCCTTTAGGTAGGTGTGTTTGGTCCTTATTTTATCCAAGAAGGTGTTTTGGGCAACCAGGAGGGTGGTCAATGCCGTTTCGCGCTCGTGCAGGCAGCGGTTTTCGGTGGTCAGCCGGTTCAATTCGTTCACTTCTTCCGACTGCCGGTTGACGGTCTGCCGATGTATGCTGTCCTGCAAGTGGCGGTTTTCCACGGCCAGGCGTTCGTTTTGTTCCTGCATCCGGGCTAGGGTGGCGGTCTGCTCCTCCAGCTGGTCTTTATAATCTTTCCCTTCCTCTATCTGTTGGGCCAATTCGGCCATGCGTTGGTTGTTGCGGGAGATGATGCGTTCATTTTCCGCCAGTCGCAGGGCGTTTTGTCGGGCGGATTCCTCCTGCTTTTTCAGGGCGTGCTCTTTGCGGAACAAGGCCCGCTGGTAGGTGATGGTAATCAGGGCAATCAGGGCCACGACGGCAACCAGCGCATGGCGTATCAGGCGGTCTTTGTCCATTTGCAGTTGGTTGCGCTCGTTGATGACTTTCTGTTGGTCGTATTTGGCCTGCATTTCGATGAGTTCGGCGGCTTTTTCGGCGCGATAGACAGAATCGTTGTATATCAGGCATTGCTCGCAGTCATCCAGGGCTTCCCGGTAGTTCCCTTGTCTGCGTTCCAGATTATACAGGTAATTGTAAGCACCTCGTTTTATTTCAGGTATATCCGAAGTAATCGCTTTGTTTAGAAAATAATAGGCAGAATCCACCTTCCCTAAGTTGCTGTAGATATGTCCCAATATCATGGAGAGGCGTTCATCCGGCTCTACTCCTTTCATATAGGGTGAATGTAAGCCCATTTGTGCATGGGTATATGCCGTTTGAAAGTCATCTATAAATACATAAATACCAATAAGCTCCCAGATAACCAGGTCAAATTTGCGCCAGTTTTGTTCCTTTTGGGCCAATTCCAGTGCTTGTTTATAATAGTAGATTGATTTCTCATAATCGGGTGGACGCATACTATATACTCTTCCTAAGTACATCAATGATGAAATGACGTAGTTGGTGTCTTTTAATAGTTCAGCATACCTGTATGCTTTCTTATAATAGGTGAAAGCATGTTCTTTAACACCGTCAAAAGCATATAAATTGCCTAAATGGGAGTGGATTAAAAATCCCAACAGATAATCTTCCGTTTTCTCCACCTCGTCTTTCGCCTGCAAATAATACTTTTGAGCCTCTTCCACATCGCCATTTTCCTCTATAATCCCTGCTTTCAGATACAATGCCAACGCCTTTCTTTCGGCATTATCTGTATTTTTGAAATAGTTATACGCCGTATTCACCAAAGAGTCCGATTGTTGGATTTCGGTTTTATACCGTGCCTGCGCCAGCAGCAACGCCCACGTGGCCCGTTGTTCCTTTCCTTTCGGGGGTTGCAGGTTTTCCAAGAGTTGCAGGGCGCTGTCTGGGGCGGCATACATGATGGCCTCGGCTTGGGACAGCACGGTTGTCGCCTGTGGGTCGGGCCGATGGGCGCAGGCGGCCAGCAGCAGGAGGACAGCCGCCAGCATGGGGAAGAGGTGTGGCGCGAGGTTGCGTTTCATATAGCGTATGTATTTCTTTTTCGGGTTCATTTCGGGTCTAAAAGTAAGGATTATCTCCCAATGCGCCAAAAGATGGGGGCATTTTTTGCCGTCCGGCGTGAGGTATGCCCGCGCCCTCGGACGGGTATGCCTGTGCCTGTATTCGGGGGAGCTTGCGCCCTCGGGCGGGCGTGCCTGCGCCTAAGGGCTGGGAATGAGGCTTTTTTGCGCCAGTCCGGTGTGGCCGGACGGAAGCGGCTTATTTTTGCCCCGTAATCCTAAAAAAACAGCATACAATGAAAATCAAATTCTCTCTATTCCTACTCGTGTGCCTGCTCTGCCCGCTCCTGCTGGCAGGGCAGGACATTCGCATCTCCGGCCGGGCATGCGCTATGCGGCCAGCGGGGTGGAGGCGGTGATCAACTTCGTTGTGAAGCAGCCCACGGCGGGCGTCAACGGCGGGCTGAGCTCGGCCAACGCCGTCAGCACGGGATTCGGCAACAACATCTTCTACGTGCAGGCCAACCACAAGCGGTCCACCTTCGGGCTGCAATACTTCGTGACCTACCGCAACTATGACGAACGCACCATGGACGAGACGCAGACTTTCAACTTTGCCGACGGCAGCGTGCGTCGGCGCGTCAGCGAGGGGCTGAACACGCCCTTCAGCTACGCCACGCACGCGCTGGCTGCCACGTACAACTTGACGAAGGCGGACGACTACGTCTTCAACGCCGTCTTCACCCAGAACATCGGCCACTATCCGCACAACGACTTCGGACAGCGGATACGCGAGGACGGACGGCCCGACCTCTACAGCATGACCCGCATCGACCAGCAGAGCAACAACCCCTCGCTGGACCTGTATTTCAAGAAGAACTTTGCCCGGCGGCAGCAATTGTTGCTGAACGTGGTGGGCACGTACATCGGTACGGACTACTCGCGCTACTACAGCGAGGCGGAAAGCCTGGACGGCACGCCCTTCTCGGAATACGACTACGACACCGACGGCAAGCGCTATTCGCTGATCGGCGAGGGCTATTACAGCAAGGACTTCGAGCGCGTCACCCTCGCTGCCGGGCTGCGCTACCTGCACGGCTACACCCGCAACCGCTACGTGGGCGCGGTGGACCAGGTGACGGACATGCGCAACTCCAGCCTGTATGGCTACGTGGAGGTGCAGGGCCGCTTGGGCAAGCTGGACTACGGCGTGGGCGCCGGCGTGTCGAGAGAGTATTTCGACGAGTCCGGGCGGGGCTACACGTTCTACACGTTCCGTCCCCAGGTGCAGCTGCGCTACCCGCTGTTCCGGGGCGCCAGCCTGAGCTATCGCTTCAGCAGCAGCCCCAACCTGCCGTCGCTGGCCGACCTGAGCGACATCCCGCAGCAGCTGACCGACCTGGAGATGAACCGCGGCAACCGCGACCTGGAGCCTTACCGCTCGTACGTCAACCGCCTGCAACTGAGCTGGAGCCACCCCCGGGTGAGCGTCTACCTGACGGGCAGCCACGTCTACAACAAGAACCCCATCTTGGAGCAGACAAGCCTGACGGAGGTGGACGGGCAGCCGATGTTTGTCTATGCCGCGGCCAACCAGAAGCGCTCTTCGCGCCTGGGCGGGCAGCTCTCCGTCAACGTGAAGCTGGTGCCCGACGTCCTGTCGCTCAACCTCTATGGCGGGGTGAACCGCTACGACAGCCGCGGCCACGACTATTCCCACCGCTACACGGCGTGGAACGGTGGGGGCAGCCTGTCGGCCACGTACAAGGGCTTCTCGTTCTATGCCTCGATGAGCAGCCGCTACAACGCGCTCTACGGCGAGACCATCGACTACGGCGAGACCAACAGCGTGCTGCAGCTGATGTACACGTGGAAGACGCTCAGCGCGGGGCTGGGGATGCTCTATCCCTTCCAGGCCCGCGGGTGGAGCGGGGGCACGCGCCAGATGAACCGCCTGGTGCAGAAGGAGAGCTGGTCGCACATCCGCGACAACGGCAACATGGTGCTGCTGCAACTGACGTGGCGCTTCAGCCGCGGCCGCAAGCATCAGGCCGGCCGCAAGGAGCTGAGCAACAGCGACCACGAGACGGGCATCGCGACGGAGTAGGAGGCGTATCGCGATGAAGCATGGCACGCAGATGACCAATCTGTGTCATCTGCGTGCCATTTCATATCTCCTTCCGTGCCAAATTACCGAACGAAATCGCGCCAAATTACCGAACGAAATCGCGCCAAATTACCGATTTTTGGGAAAAAGTCGTATCTTTGCCTCCGCTAAACGACTGAAAAGATGGAAGGTTACAGGCATAGAGTGATGGACGGCCTGCTGGCGCGGAAGCTACAGGCCAAAGGTGCGGTGCTCATCGAAGGACCCAAGTGGTGCGGCAAGACCACGACTGCCGGGGAGTTTGCGGCAAGCCGGGTGATGCTGGCCAGGACCGACGTGAAAGAGCAGTTCAGAAGTCTGCTGGAGATTGACACGGAGACTGCCCTGGGTGGGGAGGCCCCGATGCTGATAGACGAGTGGCAGACCGTCCCGAAGCTGTGGGATGCCGTGCGGTACGTCGTTGACCAACGGCGGCAGATGGGGCAGTTCATCCTGACCGGTTCCGCTGTGCCCGACCGTGAAGCGGAGCAGGAGCGTGAACATTCGGGCACAGGCCGCTTCGCCTGGCTGACGATGCGGCCGATGACCCTGTTCGAGTCCGGCGAGTCGAACGGTTCGGTCAGCTTGGGGGCGTTGTTTGCCGCCCCGGAAAAACTGCTGGCCAAGAATGCGCTGAAACTGCCGGACATCGCTTTCCTGATTTGCCGCGGAGGCTGGCCGATGTCCGTGGGGCTGCCCGCAGAGGCGGCCTTGGAACAGGCTTTCGACTATTATGACGCCGTGACCAAGGAGGACGTCACGCGGGTGGACGGTGTGAAGCGGGCTTCAGAGCGGGTGCAGCGCCTCATGCGCTCTTATGCGCGCCATCAAGGCACGCAGGCCTCTGTGGCGACCCTGCGCGAGGATCTGCGGAGCAACGATACCGCGACGCTGAACGATGACACCATAGCTTCTTATCTGGAGGCGTTGCGCAAGATCTTCGTGGTGGAGGACATGCCGGCCTGGAATCCCAACCTGCGTTCCCGGACCGCTATCCGCACGGCTGATACCCGCTACTTTGTAGACCCCTCCATCGCGACGGCAGCCTTGGGCCTTGGCCCCGGCGACCTGATGGACGACCTGAACACGCTGGGCTTCTTCTTCGAGGCTCTGTGCGTGCGCGATTTGCGCGTCTTTGCCGATGCCCTCGGCGGCAAGGTTTATCACTACCGGGACAAGAGCGGCTTGGAGTGTGACGCGGTGGTGCACTTGCGCAACGGGCAATACGGACTGGTGGAAATCAAACTGGGCGGACAGTCGCTGGTGGATGATGGGGTGGAGGTGCTCCGGGCACTGGCCGCGCAGATTGACACGACACGGATGAAGGCACCGGCTTTCCGGATGGTGCTGACAGCTACGGGCGATTATGCCTACCGGCGTCCGGAGGACGGGATATACATCGTGCCGCTGGGTTGCCTGAAGCCGTGACGGGGTGTGTCCGCCGCAGGCGGCGGAGAAGTTTTTTATTGCAAAAACTTTCTATATTATAAGGAGGGACGTTCCTTTTTTTCCTACATTTGCCGCGTAATCCGTGGCAAAAGCCACTAACTAAGGAAAAACGTATGCAGAAGAACCTTGTCATTGTCGAGTCTCCGGCAAAAGCAAAAACGATTGAGAAGTTCCTCGGAAAGGACTTCAAGGTGCTGTCCAGTTACGGGCATATCCGCGACCTGAAGAAGAAGGCGTTCAGCATAGACATCGCCCACGACTTCGCGCCCGAATATGAAATCCCGGCAGACAAGCGCGCCCTGGTCAGCCAACTGAAGGACGAAGCCGCCAAGGCCGATACCGTCTGGCTGGCGTCCGATGAGGACCGCGAGGGAGAAGCCATCGCCTGGCACCTCTACGAAGTGCTGGGACTGAAGCCGGAGCACACCAAGCGAATTGTATTCCATGAAATCACCAAGAACGCCATCCTGCGGGCCATCGAACACCCGCGCGACATCGACCTCAACCTGGTGGATGCCCAGCAGGCCCGTCGCGTGCTGGACCGCATCGTGGGCTTTGAACTGTCGCCCGTCCTGTGGCGCAAGGTCAAGCCTGCCCTCTCGGCCGGGCGCGTGCAGTCGGTGGCCGTGCGCCTCATCGTGGAGCGCGAACGCGAAATCAGCGCTTTCAAGACGGAGGCCGCATACCGCGTGACCGCCGTCTTCCTCGTGCCCGATGCCGACGGCAAACCCGCCGAGCTGAAAGCCGAACTGGCCCGCCGCTTCAAGACGAAGGACGAGGCGCGCCGCTTCCTGGAGCTGTGCGCGAAGACCACGTTCACCATCAGCGACATTACGACCAAGCCCGTCCGCAAAAGCCCTTCGGCGCCCTTCACCACCTCCACGCTGCAACAAGAGGCGGCCCGCAAGCTGGGCTTCACCGTGGCGCAGACCATGATGGTGGCGCAGCGGCTCTATGAATCCGGAATGATTACTTATATGCGTACCGACTCCGTCAACCTCTCCGACTTCGCCTTGCAGAGCAGCCGCGAGGCCATCACCGGGCTGATGGGCGAACGCTACGTCTGCACCCGCCACTTCGCCACCCGCACCAAAGGCGCGCAAGAGGCGCACGAGGCTATCCGCCCCACCAACATGCAGGCGGCCAAAATAGACGGCACACACCAGGAGAAGCGCCTCTACGAACTCATCTGGAAGCGCACCATCGCCTCGCAGATGGCCGATGCCGAACTGGAGAAGACCACCGTCACCATCGCCCTGGGCAACAGCCCGGAGACCTTTGCCGCCACGGGCGAGGTGGTCAAGTTCGACGGCTTCCTCCGCGTCTACCGGGACTCGCATGACGAGGATGCCGAAGTCCGTGAGGACGAAGCAGGCCTGCTGCCCCCGCTGGAGAAAGGGCAGGCGTTGTCCTATGCCGACATCACCGCCACCGAGCGCTTCAGCCTGCATCCGCCCCGCTACACCGAGGCCAGCCTGGTGCGCAAGCTCGAAGAGCTGGGCATCGGCCGTCCGTCTACCTACGCCCCCACCATCAGCACCATACAGCAGCGCGAATACGTCGTCAAGGGCGACAAGCCGGGCGAGGAGCGTACATACAACGTCCTTTGTCTGGCGGATGGGAAAATAGCCGACAGCTCGCGAACGGAGAATGTCGGTGCCGAGAAGTCCAAACTGCTGCCCACGGATACGGGACTGGTGGTGAACGACTTCTTGACGGAATACTTCCCCGACATCCTGGACTACAACTTCACGGCTACGGTGGAGAAGCAGTTCGACGAAATTGCCGAGGGCGAGAAGCAGTGGACGGGCGTGCTGAAGAAGTTCTACGGCCAGTTCCACCCCTCCGTGGAGCGTACCCTGGCCGCTAAAAACGAGCATAAGGCCGGCGAGCGCATCCTGGGCACCGACCCCAAGAGCGGCAGGCAGGTCAGCGTCAAGATAGGCCGCTTCGGCCCCGTGGCGCAAATCGGTACCGCCAACGAGGACGTGAAGCCCAGCTTCGCGCAACTCAAACGGGGACAGTCCATCGAAACCATTACCCTGGACGAGGTGCTGGATCTCTTCAAGCTGCCGCGTACCCTGGGCGAATGGGACGGGCAGCCCGTCAGCGTGGGCAACGGCCGCTTCGGCGCCTATGTGCATGGGCACGGCATCTACGTCACCCTGCCCAAGGACCTCGACCCGCTGGATGTTACCCTCGACGAGGCCATCGACCTGCTGAAAGGCAAACTGGAGGCCGAGGCAAAACGCCACATCAAGAAGTTCCCCGAAGAGCCGGACCTGGAAATCATGAACGGCCGTTACGGTCCCTACATCGCTTACCAGGGCAATAACTACAAGATTCCCGCCGGCATCGAACCCGCCGACCTCAGCCTGGCTTCGTGCATGGACCTCATCAAGCTCCAGGCCGAGAAGGCTTCCGCCCGTAAGAAGCGCACGCCCAAGGCGGTTGCCAAGGTGGAGAAAGAACCGAAGGAAACGAAAGCGACCAAGCCTGCCAAGGCGAAGGCCGCGAAAGCGAAGCAGTGACCCTTCTCCTTCGCCCGACGAAGAATAGCCGGTTTTATCCGTTGGCATTGTGTTGTATGCGGATAGAGCCGGCTATTCTTTTGGGGTGGGGCGGCGGATTCGCCAGGGGCACAAAAAAAGAGGAACGCCTTGGCGTTCCTCTTGATGTCTCTTTGCTCTTCGTCTTGGACTTGAACCAAGGACCCTCTGATTAACAGTCAGATGCTCTAACCGACTGAGCTAACGAAGAGTGTTGCATTTGATGTCTCTTTGCTCTTCGTCTTGGACTTGAACCAAGGACCCTCTGATTAACAGTCAGATGCTCTAACCGACTGAGCTAACGAAGAGTGTTGTTTTTTCTCAAATGCGGTGCAAAAGTAGTGGTATATTTTGAAATATG
>JAHLFO010000105.1 GCA_018883785.1 Candidatus Bacteroides intestinipullorum | reverse complement strand
TCCCAACTGCTCCGCCTGGCCACGCGCCACGGCGTGCCCGTCACCTTCCGCGCGGCGGGCACCAGCCTGTCCGGACAAGCCATCAGCGACTCTGTCCTCATCGTCGCCGGCAAGCATTGGGAGCAATACTCCATCAGCCCCGACCACGAACAAATCACCCTGCAACCCGGCCTCATCGGCCAGCGCGTCAACGAGTTGCTGGCCCCCTACGGCCGCAAGTTCGCCCCCGACCCCGCATCGGTCAAGAGCGCCATGGTGGGCGGCATCGTGATGAACAACGCCTCGGGCATGAACTGCGGCACGCACGCCAACAGCGACAAGATGATGCTCTCGGCCCGCATCGTCCTGGCCGACGGCACCGTGCTGGACACGGGCGACCCCGTCAGCCGCGCCTCGTTCGAGGTGACCCACCGCGAATTCCTGCAACGCCTCTGCGCCCTGCGCGACCACATCCGCGCCGACGAGGAACTGGCCGAACGCATCCGCTATAAATACGCCATCAAGAACGTCACGGGACTCAACCTCCTGCCCTTCGTGCGCTTCGAGGACCCCTTCGACATCATTGCCCATCTGATGGTGGGCAGCGAAGGCACCCTGGCCTTCCTGTCGCAGGTGACGATGAAGACCGAATATGACTATCCCCACAAGGCCAGCGCCATGCTCTACTTCACGCACATCAAAGACGCCTGCCGCGCCGTGGTGGCCATGAAGAAGCTGGTGAACGACGCCGGCGAATGGCTGGTGAAGGGCGCCGAACTGCTGGACTACAAGAGCCTCTCGTCCGTGGACGACCCCAACTACCTGCGCTACAAGGCCGAAGCGCCCGACCCCTCGGGCCTGACCGCCATCCTGGCCGAAACCAAGGGCAGAACAAAGGAAGAGTTGGCGCAGAACATTGCCCGCATCACGGAGGCACTTTCCGCCTTCGCCACTTACGTCCCCGTGCGCTTCACGGACGACCCGGCGGAGTATGGCAAGTACTGGGCCATCCGCTCGGGCATCTTCCCCTCGGTGGGCGGCACGCGCCGGCCCGGCACCACCTGCCTCATCGAGGACGTGGCCTTCCACATCGACGACCTGCCCGAAGCCACGGCCGACCTGCAAGCCCTCATCGCCCGCCACGGCTATGACGACGCCTGCATCTACGGACACGCGCTGGAGGGCAACTACCACTTCATCCTCAACCAGAGCTTCGCCACCGACGCCGAGGTGAAACGCTATGCCGACCTCATGGAGGACGTCAAGACGCTCGTGGTGGACAAGTACGACGGTTCGCTGAAGGCCGAGCACGGCACCGGCCGCAACATGGCCCCCTACGTGCACTACGAATGGGGCGACCGCGCCTACGAGTGCATGAAGGAGGTGAAACGCATCTTCGACCCCAACGGCCTGCTCAACCCCGGCGTCATCTTCAACGACGACCCGCAGTGCCACCTGAAGCACTTCAAGCCCCTGCCCATTCTGTTTAATGAAGAACAAGGAATAATGAAGAATGAAGCCGCCCGCACGGAAGATTCTTCATTAAAGCGTGTGGACAAGTGCATCGAATGCGGATTCTGCGAGGTCAACTGCGTGTCGTGCGGATTCACCCTGTCCTCGCGCCAGCGCATCGTCATCCAGCGCGAGATTGCCCGCCTGCGCCAGAGCGGCGAGAATCCCGAACGCCTGGCCCTGCTCGTCAAGCAATACTACTATCCCGGCAACCAGACCTGTGCCGGCGACGGCCTGTGCTCCACGTCCTGCCCCATGGGCATCAACACGGGCGAACTGACGCACTACATCCGCCAACAACTCCTGCCGCCACAGAGCATGGGCTACAAAGTCGGCGACTTCGCCGCACGCCACCTTGCCGGCATCGAAAGCACCTTGCGCCCCGTACTGACGCTGGCGGACACGGCGCACACCGTCCTCGGCACGCCCGTCATGAGCAAGCTGACGCGCGGACTGCACAACCTGCTGCACATCCCGCAATGGACACCGGCCATGCCGAAAGCCTTTAAAATGAAGAATGAAGAACGAAGAATGAAGAATGAGGCCGCCCGCACGGCAAATTCTTCATCCAGTGCCGAAGACACCATTCTTCATTCTTCAGTAAGAAAGGTTGTCTATTTCCCCAGCTGCATCAACCAGACCATGGGCCTGGCGCACAAGTCGCCCGTGGAGCAACCGCTGGTCAACAAAATGACGAGCCTGCTCCGGAAGGCGGGCTACGAAGTCATCTTCCCCGAACACATGGACCGCCTCTGCTGCGGCACCATCTGGGAGAGCAAGGGCATGCCCGACATCGCCGACCGCAAGAGCAAGGAACTGGAAGACGCCCTGTGGCAGGCCAGCGAGGAGGGCAAGTATCCCGTGCTCTGCGACCAAAGCCCCTGCCTGCACCGCATGCGCCAGACCATCCACCGGATGAAGCTCTACGAACCGGCAGAGTTCATCTACACCTTCCTGCGCCCGTATCTGAAGTTCAAGCCCATCGACCGTCCCGTGGCCGTGCACATCACCTGCTCCACGCGCGAGATGGGCCTGGCCGACACGCTGGTCAAGCTGGCCAAGCTCTGCACCACGGGCCGGGTGCTGGTGCCCGAAGAAATCGGCTGCTGCGCCTTCGCCGGCGACCGCGGATTCACCCATCCCGAGCTGAACGCCTACGCCCTGCGCAAGCTCCGCCCGCAGATTGAGGCCAACAATATCCAGATAGGCTACAGCAACAGCCGCACGTGCGAGATAGGACTGACCACCAACAGCGGCATCCCCTACGTGTCCATCGCCTACCTGGTGGACGAATGCACAGACTCACTTTAGCGATTAGGGATTAGTGATGAGTGATTAGTATGCTGCCGGTGAATGCGTTACTAAACACTCATCGCTAACCACTAAACACTAATCACTAATCACTAATCACTAAACACTAATCACTGCCAAATGATACTGATTGCAGACAGCGGCTCCACCAAGACAGACTGGTGCGTAGCGGAAAACGGATGCATCCTCCGGCAGATACAGGCGGAAGGCATCAACCCGGTATATCAGACAGACGAAGAACTGTGCGGCGCGGCAAGAGGCGTCGCACGGCGGCTGGACGGCCTGCGCCCGGAGGCCATCCGCTTCTACGGAGCGGGGTGCATCCCCACACAGACGGAACGGGTGAGGCACGCCTTGCGACAAGCCTTCGCGGAAACGGACGACGTGAAGGTGGGGTCGGACATGCTGGGCGCGGCACGGGCCCTGTGCGGACACCACGCGGGCATCGCCTGCATCCTGGGGACGGGCAGCAACTCGTGCTACTACGATGGCGCAAAGATTGTGGCGAACGTATCCCCCCTGGGCTTCATCCTGGGCGATGAGGGGAGCGGCGCGGTGCTCGGCAAGCTCCTGGTGGGCAGCCTGCTGAAGAACCAGTTGGCTCCGGGATTGAAGGAGGAGTTTCTCACCACGTATGCCCTCACCCCGGCAGACATCATCGACCGCGTCTACCGCCGCCCGTTGCCCAACCGGTTCCTCGCCTCGCTGTCGCCCTTCCTGGCAGCCCACCTGGACGACCCGGGCATACGCCGCCTGGTGCTGGACAGCTTCCGCGACTTCCTGCGACGCAACGTGATGCAATATGACTACCGCACGCACGCCGCGCACTTCTGCGGCTCCATCGCCTACCATTACCAAACCATACTGGCCGAAGCGGCATCCCAAGAAGGCGTGCGCGTCGGCCAGGTGGTACGTAGCCCGATAGAGGGGCTGGTAAAATTCTTTAAGGGATAAGGACCAAGATCAATCCTCCTCCACAATGTCTCCAATAATGAAATCGAATGTCAGCGCGGAACAGCCCCGGATAGAGTTATAATCGCTCTCTCCATAGCCCACGCTATAGGGCACATAGATGATCCAGCGTTCGCCCGTGCGTGCGTGTTGCAGCACCCAACTGACCCCGCCGACCATTCCGCCGGGGTTCATCTCGGCCGGTTCATCAAAGGCCATGGGCCACTTCATCTGCGCAGGATCCAAAGGAAGCTGCTGGTCAAGTGCCCCGTAACCATCGAAGTTTCCGTCAAATTCCTCGCCGTTGATGAGGGTGCCGCGATAGTACATCTCGACATTGTCCGTATAGAGCAGGCGCTCGCCGTCGGGATTATCCACCAGCTTCTTGCAGTAAGCATATTGCAGGCCGGCAGTGGTATTGCCATCCTGCACCTCCACGGCATAGAGGTCGCCCAGCACCATGTCCGTCTGACCCAGGTCGGTGGTGACGCGAGTAGCAGGACTGCGCCACACCAGATAGTTCTCACCCGTCTCTGTCCGGATGGAGTCGATGAAGGCGTCGTTGCGCTCGCGCCAGTTGTCGTAGGCGGTGGGCTCTGTGGTTTCCTCGCAAGCGGTGAAAGCCATGCCGCACAAGAAGAGGAATAGGAGGGATAGAGTCTTCTGTTTCATACTAAAAAAGGATGAGGCTATTATTGCAGCGTCTTCAGCAGCGACGTGATGCTGACGCGGTCGGCAATGATGCTGTTCAGCTGGCTGATGGGCACACGCTCCTGCTGCATGGTGTCGCGGTTGCGCAGCGTGACGCAGTTGTCCGTGAGCGTATCGTGGTCCACCGTGACGCAGTAGGGCGTGCCGATGGCATCCTGGCGGCGGTAGCGCTTGCCGATGCTGTCCTTCTCGTCGTACTGGCAGTTGAAGTGGAACTTCAGGTCGTCGATAATCTCGCGCGCCTTCTCGGGCAGGCCGTCCTTCTTGACCAGCGGCAATACGGCCAGCTTGACGGGAGCCAGGGCGGCGGGCAACTTGAGGACGACGCGCGTCTCGCCATTCTCCAGCTTCTCTTCGCAGTAGGAGCCGCACATGATGCTGAGGAACATGCGGTCCACGCCGATGGAGGTCTCGATGACGTAGGGCGTGTAGCTCTCGTTGGTCTCGGGGTCGAAGTATTTGATGTTCTTGCCGGAGAACTTCTCGTGCTGGCTGAGGTCGAAGTTGGTGCGGCTGTGGATACCCTCCACTTCCTTGAAGCCGAAAGGCATCTTGAACTCGATGTCCGTGGCGGCGTTGGCGTAGTGGGCCAGCTTCTCGTGGTCGTGGTAGCGGTAGTGGTCGTCGCCGAAGCCCAGGGCCTCGTGCCACTTCAGGCGCGTTTCCTTCCACTTCTTGAACCACTCCAGCTCGGTGCCGGGCTTCACGAAGAACTGCATCTCCATCTGCTCGAACT
>JAHLFO010000104.1 GCA_018883785.1 Candidatus Bacteroides intestinipullorum | reverse complement strand
AGCCGGCTCAGCAGAGACGCCAGTTGTTGCGCATGGCTGTACGCCGGCCTTGCCGGGAGCTTCCCAAAGGCACTTGAATGTGCTTGCGCCTCCCCTCGCGCCTCATCATTGCTGACGCGGGGGGTACATCTCAACTTCATATTGGTCAGGGATTAAAAAGATTAAAGGAAACAATCGGCACATAATTTGCATAACGGTGGATGCGCGGGGTCGATGTTGACCGTGCGGAAAAGATAAGATACATAGGGCCGCATGATATGCAGCCGCATAGGAGCGCCCCCGAAAGGAAGGAGCATTTGGAGAATCTTGCTCGTTTCCATAACATTATAACCGATGCCCGTTCCCCAAAAGCCTTTCTTTATAAGGTTCAGATATAAGTTAAGCGTGGGGAACTTTAGTATTATTCGTCGCTCAGAAGTATCCCCATACTTGACAACAACGTAGTAATACATAAAGCCCCACGCCTATATCATTTACTATATAGTCCGTGGAACATTTTCTGTATTATCCGGTGTGTCGTTTTCTGAAATTGGGGATTTCCTGAACGCTGGATAATGCCTAAAACGCTTTCTTTTTTTGCTCCCTAGGAACGCACAAATGTACACATAAATCCGGAATCGACAAGTCCAGACTTTCATTTTTTACACAATATAACGTAATACCGGCAGGTCAGTCGTACACCAGCACCGACAGCCGCTCCTCGTCCAGCATCTCGCCCGCCACGTCCAACAGCAAGTCGGGTGTCAGCGTGTCGATGCGGCGGAAGACGTCGGACAAGGATTCGTAGCGGTTGTAGTGCAGGAAGGTCTTGGCCATACCCAAGGCGTTGGCCTCATTGTTGTCCGAAGCCACAATGAGCTGGCCTGTCAGTTGCTTCTTGGCAGCGGCCAGTTGGGCGGCGGTCAGGCGACGGTCCCGCAGGCGCTTCAATTCCCGGCGTACCAGGCGGAGGCAGGTGGAGGTATCTTCGGGGTCGCAGCCGAAATAGATGCAGAAGGTGCCGGTATCGGTATAGGAGGTGAGGTTGGCCTCGACGTTGTAGACCAAGCCGCGACGCTCGCGCAAGGCCACGTTCAGGCGGCTGTTCATGCCGGGGCCGCCCAGCAGGTTGTTCAGCAAGTAGAGGGCCGTGCGCTTCGGGGAGTGGGCATCGTAGCCCCGTCCGCCAATCATCACATGCGCCTGGTGGGTGTCGCGATGTACCGTGCGGCGGGCAGGGACGTAGGGCGGGGGCTGGATACGGGCGTCAGATTCCGGTTCTGAAGGTCTTTCCACACCGGCCAACAGCCTCTCCGCCAAGCGCGTCACCCGGCGGAAATCCACAGCGCCATACACGAAGAAGACCATGCGGTCCGGCCGATAGAGCCGGGTGGTGAAGGCGGCGGCATCCTCGCCCCGGTAGCCCCGCAGGCGGTCGGGCGTGCCCAGGATGTTGCGCCCCAAGGGATGTCCGCGGAAGATGAGGTCCTCGAAATCGTCGAAAATCAGCTCGGAAGGCGTGTCCTCGTAGGACTGGATCTCGTCGATGATGACATCCGTCTCCTTCTCCACCTCGCGCTGGGGGAAGGTGGAGCAGAACACGATGTCGGCCAGCAACTCGAAGGCGCGGGCAAAGTGCTCGACGGGGAAGGCACAGTAGACCACCGTCTCTTCCTTGTTGGTATAGGCGTTGAGGTCGCCGCCCACGTTCTCCATGCGGTTCAGGATGTGCCACGCCTTGCGCTTGCGGGTACCCTTGAAGAGGAGGTGCTCCACGAAGTGCGCCATGCCCGCCTCGTCTTCGCGCTCGTCGCGCGTGCCGGCATCCACGGCAAAGCCGCAATAGGCCACCCGCGAAGCGAGAGGCTGATGGATGATGCGCAACCCGTTGGGCAGGGTGCAGACGTGGAAAGCGGAAGTATCTTCGGAAAAATTCGTCATTTCGGCAGGGTGATTCGGTTTACGGGCGCAAAAATACAATAAAACTTATTGCGGTTTATGGAAAATTGCAGATATTTGCAGGAAGCGAAAAACCAAAACAACTATGCGAAAAGTAATCGGAATAGGCGAAACCCTGCTGGACATCATCTTCCGCGACAACCGGCCCACGGCGGCTGTGCCCGGAGGCTCGGTCTTCAACGCCATCGTATCCCTCAGCCGCACGGGCGTGCCGGTCAACTTCATCAGCGAGACCGGGCACGACCGCGTGGGCGACATCATCCTGCGCTTCATGCGCGACAACCACATCCCCACGGACCACATCTATATCCTGCCCGACGGCAAGTCGCCCGTGTCGCTCGCCTTCCTGGACGAGCACAGCGATGCGGAATACCTCTTCTACAAGAACTACCCGGTGCAACGGCTCGACGTGCCCTTCCCCCGCCTGGAGGAAGACGACATCGTACTGATTGGCTCGTACTACGCCCTGAACCCCGTGCTGCGCGAGAAGGTGGTGGAGCTGCTGGAGCAGGCGCGCCAGCAGAAGGCCATCGTCTACTACGACCCCAACTTCCGCTCGGCACACAAGGAAGAAGCCATCAAGCTAGCCCCGAACATCATCGAGAACCTGGAGTATGCCGACATCGTGCGCGGGTCGCAGGACGACTTCTTCTACATGTACGGACTGCGCGACGCCGGGCGCATCTACAAGGAGAAAATCAAATTCTACTGCCCCAACTTCCTCTGCACGCACGGCAGCGGCGAGGTGGCCCTGCGCACGGCATCCGTCGCCAAGGACTACCCCACCCGTCCGCTGGAGCCCGTGAGCACCATCGGCGCGGGCGACAACTTCAACGCGGGCATCATCTTCGGCCTGCTGGCCCAAGGCGTGCGCCACGACGACCTGGACACGACGGACGAAGCCACGTGGGATGCCGTCGTGCGCAGCGGCATGGACTTTGCCGCCGACGTCTGCCGCAGCTTCAGCAACTCCATCTCCCCGGAATTCGCCGCCGCACACCCCTATCAGGCGTAGCGTATTGACAGACATTAAGACACAATCGTTTATTATTTCAAAAAGAAACCTAAATCCAGCCGCCCGCCCGTCCAACCGTCCCCGAAAACATTTATATTTGCTAAGTCATCCGGAGGACGGGAGGACCGGGCCGCCGCGGAACATATCCTGACACCGCAGGCGCAGGCATCCCCAAGCGCGGGCGCAAGAGCCCGGAAGCACGGGCGCAGGCTCTTGGAAGCACGGGCGCACGAGCAGGTAAGCAAGCCCGTCCGGTGGACATTGAGAATAAACGAATTACGTAGAGAATAAATCTCGACAAGAAAAAACTACTTGATGGCTGTATGCACAAGAATCTGTTAAACGGACTTGCCCTGACGATGCTGCTCTCCGCCTGCGGCGGGGCGACACCCCATATCACCGTGGTGTGCGAGGAGAACAGCGTGGGCAACAGCATTGTGAAGTGGGAGACCAAGCCGGCCCTGGAAGGCGACGTGAAGGTGTTTGCCTCCACCGACCCCGAGGACATCCCGGAAATCCGGCCCGTGGCCACGGCCAACATCGCAGACCAATGGACCACGGTAGTCTCCAATGACCCGACACGGCGACACTACTACACGCTGCTGTTCAACGACAAGTACCGCGTACGGGTGGCCACACGCAATGTCAACGTGCCCGGCGTACAGAACTTCCGCGACCTGGGCGGCTATCCCGTCTACGCGCGCCATAAGCAGGTGCGCTGGGGGATGCTGTACCGCTCGGCACAGATTGACCTCACACAGCCCGCCACGCTGGACAAGCTGAACAACCTGGGCATACGCACCCTCATCGACCTGCGCGACACGGCCGAATATCCCCGCACGACCGACTCGCTCCCCGGACAGCCGCGCGTGGTACACATCCCCATCCATGCCGGCAATCTGGCAGACATATTGGCCGGCATCGACCGGGAGAGCATCCAGAGCGACACGGTCTACCGCATCGTGGAGCGCATCAACCGGCACATCGTGACCGTGCACGCCTCGGACTTCCGCCGGATGTTCGACACCCTGCTGGACGAGGACAACTATCCGGCCGTCATCTGCTGCACCACGGGCAAAGGGCGCACAGGCATAGCCGCAGCCCTGATCCTGAGCGCGCTGGGCGTCAACGAGGACGACATCATGGACGACTACCGCCTGAGCAACCGCTACTTCGACATCCCCGCCGCCACCAGCTATGCCTATCAGCTGCCCACCCGCTCGCAAGAGGCCCTCACCACCGTCTATTCCGCCCGCGAAGGCTTCCTGGACGCCGCCAAGGACGAGGTAGAGCGCACGTATGGCAGCGTGGACGACTACCTGCACCGGGCCGTGGGACTACAGAAGGATGAGGTGCGGCAGCTGAGGAAAATGCTGCTGGTGAACGGCCAATAAAGCCCGAAAATACGCTGTATATCTGGCATAAATTTTGCCACCCTGCCGATTAGTCGTATCTTTGCATAACCAAATGCATTGACGATGAAGAACTATCTATCAGACTGGCTTTGCCTCGCCATCCTGGCGCTGACGGTTGCGCTTCTGCCCGCCCATGCGGCAGAGACGTCGCACCGCGTCACCTTCGTACACTCCTATTCCAAGGCGACTTCCTGCCACAAAGACTTGAACCGCGGACTGGCGGACGGGCTGGAGGCCGGCGGCGTGACGGCCGCCATCGACGTGGAATACCTGGGTGTCGGCGTGGGCGACTGGTATGCACACCGGGAGATGATGGAAGAAATCTGCCGGAAAGCCCGTGCCGAAGGCTCGGACGTACTGGTGACTGTCAGCGGCGTGGCCGCCAATGCGCTGCTGGCGTGCGATGACCCATTGTTGCAGGAAATACCCGTGATATGTGTCGGCGCAAAGGCAATGCCCGCCCAACTGCGACAACACCCCAACGTGTGCGGCTTCACCGTCAGCAATGCCTACACCGCCTTGCTGGACGAAGCCGTGCGGGTGTTCCCCGACCGAAAAGAATTCATCTGCATCGTCGACACGAGCGCCTACAGCCGCAAATGCATGGAGGAACTGAACGCCTGCTGGAAGACCTTCAGCCAGAAGCATCCCGGATACAGCTGGAAGGTCTACGACCTGCTGGCCGAGATGCCCGCCCGGGTAGTGAAGGACATCTGCTACACGGAGAACGCATCCAACCACATCGTCATCGCGCCCAATTGGACCCAGTTCATGTCCTTCATGGCTGCCAACTCGTTTGCAGCCCCCATCTACGCCTTCCAGAACCTGGCCGTCAGCACCGGCAGCCTCTGCGCCTACGACATGAATCCCTACGACATGGGCTATGAGGCCGGACTCATGGCCGCCCGGATCCTGAAGGGGGCCACACCGGCCTCGCTGGGATTCACCGACCGCAAGGGGACATTCCTGTACAACCTGAGGGCCGTCCAGCAGTTCGGCCTGAGCCGCAGCTTGGTGGAAGAGCATGGCTCCATCTTCGGCGCATCCTGGGCGGAACTGTACCAAGGGTGGATCATCGCAGGCGCGCTCATCCTGTTCGTGGTCATCGCTGTGGTCATCGGCTGGCTGCTGTACCTGAACCACAAGGAGAGCCAACGCCGCAAGAAGATGCAGAACCAACTGATGCTACAGGAACAGCTGGTGAAGCAACGCAACGAGTTCAACCACATCTTCTGCTCTTTCCGCGACGGACTGGTGACCTACGGCACCGACATGAAGCTGCACTTCATCAATCCCGCCATGCTGCGCATGCTGGCCCTTCCTACAGACGAGAACTACGAGGGACGCCAGGCAGGCACCTACCTGCGCATCCTCTGCAATGGTGAAGACATCCTGCACAAGCTCATCACCTGGGTGCGGGAGGAAAAAACGCCCCGGCCCATCCCGGAAAAATCGTTCGTGCAAGAAATCAAGACCGGCACCTACTTCCCCGTGTCCGGCGAGATCATCCCCCTGCTGAACGGGGACAAGATGAACGGCATAGCCATCCTGTGCCACAACATCTCGGACGAAGAACGCCAACGCCTGTTGCTGCACATGACCATGGAAGACAGCGACATCTTCAACTGGCAGTATGACATGGACAAGGATACCTTCTACTTCCCGCCCCGCCTGCTGCACTACATGGGCTATCCGGGACACGACGGCATCCTGACCCGCGCCGAGCTGCGCAGCATGATCCACCCGGACGACGTGCCCGCCGCCGTGGCCGACTTCACCAAGGTGCGCCAAGGCAACGCCCACAACAAGCGCTCCCCCCTGCGCCTGCGCCACCGCGACGGCACCTACGAATGGTGGGAGTTCTCCAGCGTGGCATACGACGGCTTGCAGGACGGATCGCCCTACATGGTGCTGGGCATCAGCCAGAGCGTGCAATACTTCAAAGACGCGGAAGCCCAGCTCATCGCCGCACGCGACCGCGCCTTGCAAGCCGACCGGATAAAATCGGCTTTCCTCGCCAACATGACGCACGAGATACGCACGCCGCTCAATGCCATCGTGGGCTTCTCCTCGCTCCTGGACGACATCGAGCCATATTCGCCCGAAGAGATAAGGGAATTCACGCGCCTCATCCACAAGAACACCCAACTGCTCCTGAAACTGGTAGGCGACGTGCTGGACATCTCCAACCTCGACTCGGGCAGCGTAGAGCTTCACCCCGGCGATTGCCTCGTCGGCGGCCTCCTGCAAGACGTGTACGACCAGCAGAGCCAGGAAGAACGACAGGAAGGCGTGGTGATGCGCCTGGAACTCCCGGCAGACAACGCCTTGTGCATCCGCACGGACCAAGCCCGCCTGCGCCAGATCCTGGTGAACCTGGTGAACAACGCCCGGAAGTTCACGTCGCACGGCCACATCACCCTGGGCTGCCGCGAGGATGGGGCCGACGCCGTCATCTTCTACGTGGAAGACACCGGCAAAGGCATCCCGGAAGCCTCCCTGCCCTACATCTACGACCGCTTCTACAAGGTAGACGAATTCATCCAAGGCGCCGGCCTCGGGCTGAGCCTTGTCCAGATATTGACCCGGCTTCTGCAAGGGAAAATCCTTGTCACCTCCAAGGAAGGGGAAGGGACGCGGTTCGAGGTGAGGCTGCCGAGGGAGATGAGATGATTCGCGTATAAATTACACCGACGGACACCCTTTCTGGCCCATACCGCCCAATATCTCAAATATTTGCATTACCTTTGCACCCGGAAACAAAGTGATACAAAGAATTTGATGAAGACATTTGAAGAGCTCGGTGTGTCGCCGGAGATACGCCGCGCCATCGAAGAGATGGGCTACGAGCAGCCCATGCCGGTACAAGAAGAAGTGATTCCTTATCTGTTGGGTGAAAACAATGACGTCGTGGCACTGGCACAAACCGGGACGGGAAAGACTGCCGCCTACGGCCTGCCGCTACTCCAAAAGACGGACGTGAGCCGTCGGATACCACAGTCGCTCATCCTCTGCCCCACGCGCGAACTCTGCCTGCAAATAGCGGGCGACCTCAATGATTATTCCAAGTATATCGACGGCCTGCGGGTGCTGCCCGTCTACGGCGGTTCGTCCATCGAGAGCCAGATACGCGCCCTCAAACAGGGCGTGCACATCATCGTGGCCACGCCGGGACGCCTGCTGGACCTGATGCAGCGCAAGACGGTATCGCTGGCCACGGTGCAAAACGTGGTGCTGGACGAAGCGGACGAGATGCTGAACATGGGCTTCAGCGAGAGCATAGACGCCATCCTGGCCGACGTGCCGCAGGAGCGCAACACGCTGCTGTTCTCCGCCACGATGAGCAAGGAGATAGCCCGCATCGCGAAGAACTACCTGCGCAACGCAAAGGAAATCACCATAGGCCGCAAGAATGAAGGCACGGCCAACGTGCACCATGTGGTCTACGTGGTACATGCCAAGGACAAATACGAGACCCTGAAGCGCATCGTGGACTATAACCCGAACATCTACGGCATCATCTTCTGCCGCACCCGCAAGGAGACGCAGGAAATTGCCGACAAGCTGATGCAGGAGGGCTACAACGCCGACTCGCTGCACGGCGAACTGAGCCAGGCGCAACGCGACGCGGTGATGCAGAAATTCCGCATACGCAACCTCCAGCTGCTGGTGGCCACGGA
>JAHLFO010000103.1 GCA_018883785.1 Candidatus Bacteroides intestinipullorum | reverse complement strand
GAAAGTTTTTTCGATTTTTCTTCGGAAGTGGTCCCCGGCCCGCCGCCGGCCCCTTTCGGAAAACGGCTGCAAAGGTAAGGACTTTTTCTGTTATCTTCCAAATTTTACCGAAAGTTTTTTCAAACTTTTTTCGGAGGGCTTCCCGAAAGCCCGCAACACGGGCTGGCAGGGTAACCGCCGGAAAAACGATACGGAAGTGTCTCATTACCAGTGTATCAGCTGTTCAAGCATCGCCGCTTCCTTCCCGAAAGCGGGTGCAAAAGTACACCCTTTACACGGAATGGCAAAATATATATCCAAGTTTTTTTGAACTTTTATCGAAGTTTTTATAATAAGGGCTGGAATTCAACGAATTACAAAAACTGACTCGGGACGGATAAAAAGAATACGGAAAATAGGTACACATAATATAATATTAAAGCACAATTGGCCCCACAAAGCGTTCATAAAATTGCTGGATAAGAACAGGGAACTCCTTGGGAAGCCTCTTCAACACCTCCTCCTTGATGTAAGCAGGGATATCCTTGTAGTAAGCTTCCGCTATGCTCCCCGTAATGGCAGCCATGGTATCTGCGTCTCCACCCAAGGAAATAGCAAGTCGAATGGCACTCTCATAGTCCGTGCTATCCAAGAAAGCCACGATGGATTCGGGCACCGAACCTTGACAAGACACATCAAACGCATATCCAGGACGTATGTCATCGCAATTTCTGTCCAGGTCATAACAAAAAGTCTGCACAATGTAGTTCTTTATGTCCGCTTTAGACTTACCCGTGCGCGCCAAGTAGACTGCCGCAGCCACAGCTTGTGCCCCTTTGACGCCTTCCGAATGGTCGTGCGTGACCATTGCACTTCGCCGAGCTGCTTCCAAAGTCTCGTCCAAGGAGCCAAAAGCCCACCCCACAGGGCTGACGCGCATGGCCGACCCATTCCCATAGCTCCCGTATGGCCGAGGGGCGTTCATCCAAATCCATTTTCTGAACCCACTCCCATATCCTCTATGCTCATAACGGCGGCCATACTCCTGCATCGTCCGGCTCAGATCGCTCCCGTTCAGCAGCCAATCAAAGTTTGCCATGGTCATCACCGTGTCGTCCGTAAATGTGGACGCACAGCTAAACAACTGGAATTCTGTAGTTTTTACCGGGAAATGTTCATACACCGAGCCTATCACGTCTCCGGCAATAGCTCCAAGCAGTATCTTGTCCCTCATCTGATAATGTGTTTTTAATTAGAAAAAAAGCCACCGTTGAAGGACGATGGCTAGGACCTCATGTTTTCACAACGGAATAATCCTTATTGTGATTTGCTTCATTTGAGGGCAAAGATACTAAAAAGTACATACAATCCCTCATTTTTTACAAAATATTTTTCTACCTTTGAGCAATTAATATCATCAAAAGCATTATGAAGAAAATAATCGGTATAGATTTGGGTACCAACAGTATAGGATGGGCCATCATTATTTGCGAAGAAAATGGGACATATCGCATTGAACAAGCCGGGAGCCGCATCATCCCCATGGATGCTGCCATGCTCGGAGATTTTGACAAAGGGAACTCAACCTCACAAACCTCCGAACGAACAAAATTTCGCAGTACAAGGCGTCTGCGCGAACGCCATTTATTGCGCCGTGAAAGACTGCACCGCACGCTGAACATCCTTGGCTATCTGCCCGAACACTACGCACAACAAATTGACTTTTCGCATAATCCAGGCAAATTCATCAAAGGGGAAGAGCCGAAATTGGCCTGGACAAAAGACAAGTGTGGTAACAACACTTTCCTCTTCCAAACGTCTTTCCAGGAAATGCTAACGGACTTTGCCCAACATCTACCTGATTATTTCACTAACAACCGGAAAATACCCTACGACTGGACATTGTACTACCTCCGCAAGAAAGCCTTGACTGAAAAAATCAGCAAGGAAGAATTAGCATGGATACTGCTCAATTTCAACCAGAAACGTGGCTATTATCAATTGCGAAGCGAAGAAGAAGAAACAAAAAAGAATAAACAAATAGAATACCACGCCCTGAGAGTTGTCAACGTAGAAGCCACGGAAGATAAAAAAGGGAAAGGCACTTGGTATAACATTCATCTGGAAAATGGATGGATTTACCGCCGCTCCAGCGACGTGTCTCTGAAAAGTTGGGAAGGAATGACCAAAGACTTCATTGTCACTACCGATCTGAACGACGACGGTACCCCTAAAACAGACAAACAAGGAAACATAAAACGCTCATTCCGAGCACCAAACGAAGATGACTGGATGCTACTGAAAGCAAAAACTGAAAGCGACATCAATGCCAGTCATAAAACCATAGGAGAATATATTTACGATACGCTATTAGAAAAGCCTCAACAGAAAATACGGGGAAAATTGGTGCGTACCATTGAAAGAAAATTCTACAAAGACGAATTAAGACGGATACTAGAGGTACAAACTACCTTCCACCCTGAATTACAAGACCACACCTTGCTCGCTCAATGCATCCAAGAACTATATCCCCATAATGAAGGACACCGAAACCTTATAACCCGTCGGGATTTCATACACTTGTTCATTGACGACATTTTGTTCTACCAACGTCCGCTAAAAAGCAAGAAGTCGCTCATAGGAAATTGCCCCTACGAGAGTCATAAAGGAATCGACAAAGAGACGGGAGAAATCAAGGAATACGGCGTGAAGTGCATTGCCAAGTCACACCCACTCTACCAGGAATTCCGATTATGGCAATTCCTGTCACATCTACGTATCTATCAGAAAGAAAAGTATGTGAATGGAAAACTGGAAACAGACGTGGATGTCACCAATGAGTTCATCGCATCCGAAAAGGAGATAACCACCCTCTTCGAATGGCTGAACGAACGCACGGATATTGACCAAAAGAGCTTCTTAAAATATCCGCCTTTCGGATTGAAGAAAAACGCTCTGAACGAATATAGATGGAACTATGTGGAAGACAAAACCTATCCCTGCAACGAGACCCATGCTGCCATCTGTGCCCGGCTGGCAAAAGCCAACATACCCGCCCGCTTGAGCCCTCAAATGGAAGAACATCTATGGCACCTGCTCTACTCCATCAGTGACAAAGATGAGTTAAGAAAAGCATTGACGACTTTCGCAAACAAGCAACAATGGGAGACTGACAGCTTCGTGGAAAGCTTCATTAAAATGCCTCCATTCGAAAAAGATTACGGAGCATACTCGGCCAAAGCCATCAAAAAATTACTTCCCTTGATGAGATTGGGGAAATATTGGTCAGAAGAGGCTATAGACCCCAATACGCGAATACGGATAGAAAAACTGATCCACGGAGAAGCCGATGAAAGCATCGGACAACGCACCCGTGAGAAGACCAGCCATCTGAAAGTACCGGAACAATTCAGAGGGCTTCCCTTGTGGTTGACCTGTTACATCGTGTACGACCGCCATTCGGAAGCCCAAGAAATTACCCGGTGGGAATCGCCTGCCGACATAGACCGCTACCTGAACAATTTCCGCCAACACTCCCTGCGCAATCCAATCGTGGAACAAATCGTGTTGGAAACACTCCGTGTGATACGGGACATTTGGAAAAAAACAGGGCAAATCGATGAAATCCACATCGAACTGGGACGCAATATGAAAGAAACCGCCTCTAAAAGAGCCTTGCAAACAGCAAGAATTCTTGAGAATGAGAACACGAACCTACGAATCAAAGCTTTGCTCACCGAATTCATCAATCCTGAATTTGACATAGAGAATGTACGCCCCCACTCACCCAATCAACAAGACCTGCTACGCATTTATGAAGAAGCCGTACTCCAAGAAAACGCAGACCAATTGCCAGACGACATCACAGACTTCTTGAAAAAAATGCGCGAGAACAAGCAACCCACCCACAACGAATTCATCCGCTACAAATGTTGGTTGGAGCAAAAGTATTGTTCACCTTATACTGGCGAAATTATTCCCTTGGCCAAACTGTTCACACCCGCCTACGAAATAGAGCACATTATACCGAAAGCCCGATTCTTTGATGATTCGTTCAGCAACAAAGTGATTTGCGAATCCGCTGTAAATAAGTTGAAAGACAAACAACTAGGATATGAATTCATTAAGAATCACCATGGGCTAAAGGTAGAGACAGGCTTTGGAGGAATCGTTCAGATACTTACGGAAGAAGCCTACGAAGCCTTTGTGAAAGACCACTACCGACATAATCGCACTAAAATGAAGAAATTGCCGATGGAAGACATCCCGGACAAATTCATTGAAAGGCAACTGAATGATAGCCGGTACATCAGTACTCTAGTCAAATGCCTGTTGTCCAATATTGTCCGCGAGAAAGACGGACAGGGAGACCTGGAGCAGGAAGCGATTTCTAAGAACGTCATTGTCTGCACAGGAGGCATCACCGACCGCCTCAAGAAAGACTGGGGGCTGAACGATGTGTGGAACGATCTTATGGCGCCACGCTTCGAACGGCTGAACCGCCTGAGCGGAAAAACATGTTTCGGACATTGGGAACAAACTGAAGGCAAACGCTTCTTCCGCACCGAATTACCCTTGGAATATCAACGGGGATTCAGCAAGAAACGCATAGACCATCGTCATCATGCCATGGATGCCATTGTCATTGCCTGTGCAACCCGTAATCATATCAACTACCTGAACAATGAGTCGGCACGCAAGGATGCCAAGATTTCCCGAAGTGACCTGCAAAGACTGTTATGTGACAAACGCGGCACAGACGACAAAGGCAACTACAAGTGGATCATCAGAAAGCCGTGGAAGACATTCACACAAGATGTGCACCAGACGCTGGAAAACATCATTATCAGCTTCAAGCAAAATTTGCGCGTCATCAACAAATGCACCAACCACTACACTCACTACGATGCAAACGGAGAAAAAATAATAGACAAACAGCACAAGGGAGACAGCTGGGCCATCCGGAAACCATTACACAAAGACACGGTATTCGGCCGAGTCAACCTGCGCAAAGTAAGAGAAGTGCGCCTGAGCCAGGCTTTGGAAATGCCACAAATGATAGTGGACAAGAAACTGAAAACCAAAATCCAACAATTGATAGCCTATAAATACGACAAGAAACGGATAGAAAGATATTTCAAAGAGAACACATTTGATTGGAAGGAGTATAATCTCTCCAAGATACCCGTGTACTATTACACCGATACAATAGACCCCTTGGTGGCCTCGCGCAAACCCCTTGACACTTCGTTCACGGAAAAGAAAATACGGGAAAGTATAACAGATACTGGCATTCAAAAGATTCTGTTTGCCCACTTATCAAACAAAAACAACGAGGCTGAGTTAGCCTTCTCTCCCGAAGGGATAGAAGAAATGAACCGCAACCTCATGGTCTTGAACAATGGGAAACCTCATCAACCCATCTACAAAGTAAGAGTGTATGAGCCTTTAGGAAATAAATTTCCGGTGGGCGAAAGTGGCAATAAAACATCAAAATACGTCGAAGCCGCCAAAGGCACCAATCTCTTCTTCGCTATCTATACAACGGCTAACGGGAAACGCACCTATGCAACCTTTCCACTCAACATCGTCATCGAACGGGAAAAGCAAGGACTGAAGCCAGTACCCGAACAGGATGAAGCCGGAAATCAACTCTTGTTCTGGCTTTCGCCAAACGACTTGGTCTATCTGCCAACCTCGGAAGAAATAGAAACTGGTCGGATTGGAGAGATTGATAAAAGGCGAATTTACAAAATTGTCAGCTTTACAGGAAACCGCCTTTATGGGATTCCACATCGTATTGCAAACTTAATAATAGACCGAATGGAATTCTATACACTGAACAAAATAGAACTCACTGACGATAAAGAATCAATTAAAGAAATCTGTCTGCCATTAAAAGTAGACAGGCTTGGAAATATCATTCAATTAGGAAAGCCTACCCTTTAGCAAGCTCCCCATCAGTTCCAAGCCTTTTGTTTCAAAGGCTTAGAACAAGTAAGAAGGCTTATTATCAACCATAATGCGAACCCTTATGATCAAGAAGACAATCTATTTCGGAAACCCGGTGTACCTGTCACTAAAAAATGCCCAGCTGGTCATCAAACTACCAGAGATAGCAAAGAACGACTCCCTGCCGGACAGCTTCAGGCAACAATCCCAAGTGACCAAGCCGATAGAAGACATTGGTGTAGTAGTATTGGACAACAGGCAAATCACTATTACCTCGGGCGCACTTGAAGCCTTGCTCGAAAACAATTGCGCCATCATCACCTGCGATAGCAAGAGCATGCCGGTGGGTTTGATGCTCCCCCTCTATGGGAACACCACACAAAACGAGCGTTTCCGCCAACAACTATCTGCCTCCGTCCCGCTGATGAAACAACTCTGGCAACAAACCATCAAGGCAAAAATCAACAACCAAGCCGCCCTATTGGACATCTGCACGGGCGAAGAAAATAAGTGCATGAAGATATGGGCTTCCGATGTAAAAAGCGGAGACACTGATAACTTGGAAGCACGCGCAGCAGCCTACTACTGGAAACGATTATTTCCCATAGAAGGATTCAGCAGGGACCGAGACGGGATGCCACCTAACAACCTGTTAAACTATGGCTATACCATTCTCCGCGCTGTTATGGCACGTGCTTTGGTTTCAAGCGGATTGCTCCCCACACTTGGAATTCACCACCACAACCGCTATAATGCTTACTGCCTGGCCGATGATATCATGGAGCCTTATCGCCCGTATGTAGACCAACTGGTATATAGCATCATACAAACCGAGCCCGACTATCAAGAGCTGAACAAGGGCCTTAAAGCCCAACTCTTGTCCATCCCGACATTAGACGTAATCATTTCGGGGAAACGCAGCCCGCTGATGGTTGCAGTTAGTCAAACTACGGCATCGCTCTACAAATGTTTTAGCGGTGAGTTGCGACGCATTGCTTATCCCGAAATCTCATGATAGACCGTTTCAGTGAATATCGCATTATGTGGGTATTGGTACTATTCGATTTACCGACAGAAACCAAGAAGGACAAGAAAGCTTATACCAACTTCCGGAAGAATCTACAAAAAGATGGATTCACCATGTTCCAATTCTCCATCTATGTCCGCCACTGTCCCAGCAGTGAAAATGCAGACGTTCATATCCGACGCGTCAAGTCTTTCTTGCCAGACTATGGCAAAGTAGGCATCATGTGCATCACCGACAAACAATTTAGTAATATTATGCTTTTTTATGGGAAAAAGCCCATGGCCATCAGCACTCCCGGACAACAATTAGAGTTATTCTAAAAACACCATCAAAAAACGTAATCTCGCCAGCCTGCGGGATTACGTTCTATCAGAAACAACATTTTTTATATTCCAGCAATCTCTATAATGCACTGACATACAACGAATAATACAGATTGAGTTGTTTCCAGTACGACAAAGATAGTAAAATGAAAGCAAATCACAACATTCTGAATAGTTCGACCTTATCGTACTTGGTTGTTTCCAGTACGACAAAGATAGTAAAATGAAAGCAAATCACAACGGGTTAATGACTGGCGTCTTGGGCAACTGGGTTGTTTCCAGTACGACAAAGATAGTAAAATGAAAGCAAATCACAACGCCGCAATGGTACCAGCTGCGGCCAGTGTAGTTGTTTCCAGTACGACAAAGATAGTAAAATGAAAGCAAATCACAACCCGCAAGGGTATTAGTTGCAAAAGCGCCTTGTTGTTTCCAGTACGACAAAGATAGTAAAATGAAAGCAAATCACAACTGGCTTCCGGCGGCGATAATAGGAACATGGTTGTTTCCAGTACGGCAAAGATAGTAAAATGAAAGCAAATCACAACAAGAGTCCCGACTCGGTACGATTCGTTGTAATCTGTAACAACCGTAACAGCCATTACACATTACTGTTGTTACAGATTACAGTCACCCAAAAACTTAAATGCCGCTGTGATGTGTTTATGCTCTCCCATTGGCACAGTGCCTGTCAGCTCACACATTCTTCTTCCGTATCAATGTCAGCCCGTCACGGAGTGGCAATATCACCTTCTCCACGCGCATGTCCTGCGCCACGTGATCGTTGAAAGCCTGGATGCCCAGCGTTTGAAGATCAGAAGAACGGGGATTGGGGTCGAGCACATGGCCATCCCACAGGGTGTTGTCGGCAATGATGTAACCGCCAGGGCGCAGACAGGAGAGAACCATCTCGTAATAGTCCACATACCGACGCTTGTCCGCGTCAATATAAGCCAAATCGAAGGTCAGGTCCAAGCGAGGTACCTCGACAAGCGCGTCGCCGATACGAAAGTCGATGCGGTCGGCCCAAGGGGAACGCTCCAGCCACGGACGGGTGAAATCTTCCTGCTCGTCATTCACCTCGAAAGTATAGAGCTTGGCACCATTCTCCAAGCCCTCAGCCATGCAGAGAGCGGAATAGCCACTATACGTGCCCAACTCCAGCACCAGGTGCGGACGAATCATCTGCACCAGCATCTTCAGCAAACGGCCTTGCAGATGTCCCGACGCCATGCGCGGATAGAGCAGGCGAAGGTGTGTGTCACGATAGAGGGCGCGCAGGTAGTCACTCTCAGGATCGATGTGGGACAGGATGTAATCGTCAAGCGTCATAGGTACCGATTGCTGTTGGGCAGCACAAAATCGTCGGCATACTTCAGCACATCCTCCACGACATTGATTTCAAGGAAAGAAGTCTGCGTGCCTGCCTTGCCGCTGCTGAGGTAACCCACCATGTCAGTAGGTTGCAACTTGCCATCATTTAGGAGGCGACGCAGAGCGGCGAAGTAATACTGCTGTCCGTTGGCCAGCTCGGGCATGTAGATAGCCTCCACGCCGTAGGACAGGGCTAGATGGCGCATGGTTTTCTCCTTGTAACAGATGGCCAACACAGGATATTTGCCACGGAAGGCGGCGAGGTTGCGAGCTGTACGACCGCTATAGCTATCAGTGATGATGGCACGTATACGCAACTTGATAGTGGCCTTAACAGCTTGCTTGGCCAGGAAGGCGGTGACATCGTTACTGTTTTCGTCCAGCGGGATACGGATATCATTATCAGGCAATTTATCCTGCTCGGCCTGAGCGGCAATCTTGGTCATGGTCTTGACGGCCTCCACAGGATACTTGCCGTAAGCGGTTTCGCCGCTCAGCATGAGGGCATCCGTACGGTAATAGATGGCGTTGGCGATGTCGGTCACCTCGGCGCGCGTAGGACGCGGATTGTTGATCATCGTGTGAAGCATCTGCGTAGCGACGATGACGGGTTTCTTGGCCAGTATGCACTTGCGAATGAGGATGCGTTGGATGCCGGGAATACGCTCTTGCGGCACCTCGATACCCAGGTCTCCACGGGCAATCATCACGCCGTCAGCCACCTCGAGAATCTCGTCAATATTGTCTACGCCCTCCTGGTTCTCGATCTTGGCGATGATACGGATGTCACTGCCGCGAGCATCGAGAATCTCGCGGATATCCAGCACATCCTGCTTGTTACGCACGAATGAGTGGGCAATAAAGTCGATGTCACGGTCGATGGCATAGCCGATGTTGCGGCGATCGCGCTCGGTGAGCGACGGCAAGTTGATGCGAACGCCGGGCACGTTGACGCTCTTGCGGCTACCCAGGGTGGCCTCATTCTGAACCTCGCAAATGAGAGCATCGTCGGTCTTGTCCACCACGGCCAGTTCCAAATCGCCATCGTCAATGAGTACGTGTACGCCCACATTGACATCGCGCACAAAATCGGCATAGCTGACAGAGATGCACTCGCGGGTAGTCTCACGTTCCGGATCACCGACAATCTGCACCCGATCGCCCATGTGGAAATCAATAGGAGTCTGGAGGGCTGTGGTACGCACCTCGGGTCCTTTGGTGTCCAGCAGAATGGCAATACGATTGGAGACGGCACGCGTATTATTGATAAGCTTGTCCAGCCCCTCAAAGTCCAGATGCGCGGTATTGAGCCGGACGACGTTCATCCCGGCTTCAAAGAGTTGACGTATGAAATCCACCTCGCAACGCTTGTCGGAGATGGTAGCTACAATCTTGGTTTGCTTCAGTAACATATCTTTTTACCTTAAGTAAATGTACAAAATTTAATTCCCCTTTTCAATCCCAGCCGAGCAGTCCTTCCAGAGCAAGGCGGTAGGAATCCAGGCCGAATCCACAGATAACGCCACGGCAAGCGGAGGCAATCATTGACACATGGCGGAACTCCTCACGGGCATGGACATTGCTGATGTGCACCTCGATGACAGGAGCGTTCACGGCACGGATGGCATCCTGCAGGGCGATGGACGTGTGGGTATAGGCACCAGCATTGAGAATGATGCCGTCATGGTCAAAGCCCGAAACATGAATGCAGTTGATAAGTTCACCCTCGATGTTGGACTGGTAATAGTCAATCTGCACGTCAGAATAGCGGCGGCGCAACTCGGCCAGGTACTTGTCGAACGACATCGCTCCGTACACCCCCGGCTCGCGGCGGCCCAGTAGGTTGAGGTTTGGGCCGTTGATGATTTGAATCTTCTTCATATTATCCTGTTTTTGCACTATCTTTGCCGTGCAAAGGTACGGAAAAGATATGGAATCTACATCAAAAAACGAGAATAAGGAGCAAAACACACAGATTATCAAGGAATATGTGCAGTGGCTGAAACTAGAGAAATCTCTCTCGCCCAACACCGTGGACGCCTACCAGCGCGACCTCAGCAAGTTGCTGGACTTCCTCCGCGTAGAGGGCATCGCCTTCCGGGATGTCCGGCTGGACGACCTGCAACGCTTCAGCGCAGGCCTGCACGACATCGGCATCCACCCCCGCTCGCAAGCGCGCATCTTGTCTGGCATAAAGTCGTTCTACCACTTTCTGGTAATGGCGGATTATCTGGAGGCCGATCCCGCTGAACTGCTGGAGAGTCCGAAAATAGGCCTCCACCTGCCCGAGGTGCTGACCGTGGAAGAAATTGACCGCATCATCGACGCCATAGATATGGACAAACCTGAGGGACAACGCAATCGCGCCATCATCGAGACGCTCTACAGCTGCGGCTTGCGCGTCAGCGAGCTGTGCGGACTGCGCCTCAGCGACCTCTACTTCGACGAGCAGTTCATCCGTGTCGAGGGCAAGGGTGGCAAACAACGCCTAGTGCCCATATCGGGACGCGCCATCAAGGAGCTCAAGTATTGGCTCATGGACCGCTGTCGAGGCCGCATCAAGCCGGGCAACGAAGATTACATCTTCCTGGCCCGCTGGGGCAACCGCATCTCGCGCATCATGGTCTTCCATCTGGTCAAGGAATTGGCCAGCCGCGCCGGCATCACCAAGACCATCAGTCCCCACACCTTCCGTCATTCTTTTGCCACCCACCTGCTGGAAGGTGGTGCCAACCTGCGTGCTATCCAAGAGATGCTGGGACACGAATCCATCGCCACTACTGAAATCTACACGCACATCGACCGCCAGATGCTGCGCAGTGAGATCATCCTGCACCACCCAAGAAATATCAAATACCGGGAGGAGCAGGAAAAAGTGAACTAACCAACCACGAATCAGATGTAGGCCATGCTTTCGGAACATTTTTACAACTTAAACAATAGCCGCAACGATCATGATTAGAAAAATTAAAGCTACAGATTATCCACATTTGGTAGAAATTTGGGAGAGCGCGGTCGTGAATACTCATGATTTTCTTACAAAAGAAGATTTCCTGTATTACAAAAAACGACTTCCGACCTACTTCCAGCATGTCAATCTGTTTGGATTTGAACAGGAAGGAACCTTGATCGGATTCATGGGAGTAACAGAAGGAAATCTTGAAATGCTGTTTATTGACAATAATTATCGAGGCACAGGAGTGGGAAGGGAATTAATCACCTATGCCATCAACCACCTACAAGTGACCAAGGTTGATGTAAACGAGCAAAACAATCGAGCTGTAGGCTTCTATGAGCACATCGGTTTTCATGCGTACAAGAGATCTGCTTTAGACGGGGAAGGCAAAGCATACCCTATCCTACACATGCAATTATAACCTTTGTGTCCATAGAGTATCACGAAGGGCTGCTACAAATGTCATAACTATATCCATGACATAACGACCTTTTCCAACCGCTAAGATGGGGTATTCCCCCGTCCGTGCTTAGGCGAGCTTGCGCCCGTGCTTAGGCAAGCCTGCGCCCTCGAGCGAGGATATCCTACAAGAATACCCTCAAAGATTAGTAATTTCCTCCGGATTGAGGCCAGTTGCTGCTGCTATTGCCTCCGCCTGCAATCCCATCCTTTTCAAGTTGAGGGCAATCTCCAATTGCTTATTACGTCCACCTTCTTCAAGACCTTCTGCACGACCTTTTGCAAGGCCTTCCGCACGACCCTCAGCACGGCCTTCCGCACGGCCCTCGGCACGACCCTCAGCACGGCCCTCAGCAAGGCCTTCCAGCTTTCCTTCTCCACGAGCCGTAATAAAGTTGTCACGCAAAACCACCACATTGTCCAAATGGTGATAATAAGCGGCCAGTTCCGCTTTGCTCATCCGCTCAATGCGCAATTTTTCACGGGCTTCCTTCAAGCCAGGAGCCGTAGCATCAGCCGGAATCTCGCCGGTGTTAAGAAAGTAAATCCACTGTTCCAAAGGCACCTTGGACCACTTGTTGAAGTCGTTCACCTTAAGAATATAATACTCTGGATAAAGTTCGCTGACGGCATCCACCTTGAACTTCTGGCGCTGGAAAGGACTAAGGCTCAACAATTCGCCGTTGTGAATGCCCCGGAATTCCGTTTTGCCGTGATACACCACATCCGTGCCATTACCCAAATTGAAATAAACGATATTCACACTGTATATCTTACGGATATGCTCATAGCCTTGCCCGCGATTGATATACTCCGTGACAAGCTTGGAAACGCCAAACAACATACGCTGGAAATACGCAAACTCCGAATTGTTCTGAACCTCGATGATGAAAAGCTCTTCTTTATCATTTTCGGCCAACAAGTCCACACGGTTTAATTTTCCCTCTTCATCTTCCGTATTACTTTCGCTCTCCAACAGTTTCTTAATTTTAATAGGCTCACCAAGCAGAGTTGTGAGCAATCCCTCCAGCACGCCAAAGTTCACTTTGTCGCGCAACAGGCGTTTCATAGCCCAGTCAAAACGGATGTATTGGTTGCTGTTCGTTTGCATAGAGTACAGTGTTTAATCTACCTGCCACAAAGGTAACCATTATTTCCCAATCGCCTATCGCTAAAAGCTATAAAAATCCGCTTCATTTTCTCGAGAGCGGACTGAATACGCTCCGATTTCAATGAATTCATTCCCCGATGCTCGAAAAAAGAGTAACAAACGTACAAGATATAAAAGTTTGTTGTAACTTTACGCGCAAACAAACACCTATAACAATGAAAAGAGTTACCAGATTACTGATTCTTATAGCTTTATGCTATTTACCCCTGCCGATTTCCGCACAAGGCAAGGGAGATGACCTACAGAAACAAGCCCAGGAAAGCCTGGAAAAGAAAGAGTACATCCGTGCGCGCTACATGTTCCTACAAGCCTACAACGCATATATTGAAGCGGCACAGTACGAACAGGCCGTCGCATGCGGCGTTCAGGCCAGCACCCTCTACCACCGTGAGAATTATTACAAGGAAGCCTTCGAGCTGTTGTATGGCGTGGAGCAAAACCTCATCGACGGAGAGCGAAAGACAGGAGGCCAGATGCCTGCCCTGCGGTATCCTATCACACGCGAACGCCTACAGATGTACATCAAACTGCGCAACACCGCCCGCGCCAAGGAACAACTGACCAAACTGGAAGGCTGGGCCGAAGCCGCCAAGGTGGATTCACTGAGCACCGACCTGCTCTATACTCAGGCCAATTATTACTATACCTTCGGACAAAACGCACAGGGCGATGCTGCTTTCAATGCCTTGGTACAACGCTATGCCCAGCAAAAGGACTATGACAAAGCACGCGCCTGCTACAAAGAAATGATAACGATGGGCCGCCGCTCGGGAAGCGTCCCCCTCATCGCTCGTGCCTACGACAAATACATGGCATGGAACGACTCCATCCGCGCCATCGAAGCACAAGAGAAATATGATGCCTTGAATGCCCAATACAAAGCCAGCCTACAGACCATTGAAGAGAAAGACGACTCGCTGGCCGCCCGCCAATACACCATCATCGGCCTTTGCGTACTGGCCCTCATCCTGGCCGCCGCACTGGTGCTGGGTGCTATCGTGCTGCTGCGCTTCGTCATGCAGACGCGCAAACAGAAGAAAATCATTGAGACTGTCAATGAGCACAACGCCCTGAAGACTCAATTCATCCGCAACATATCCGCCCAAATGAGACCCACGCTGGACACGCTGGACACCGCCCAACCTGGCGTACGCGCCTTATTGGCTTTCTCGGATCACATCGAGGAGCTATCCGCTCTGGAAGATACGCTGACCGAACCTTATGAAATGGAGGAAACGAACGTCTCCACCTTCTGCGAAGGTTTGATGGACCAAGTGCGAAGCAAAGTCCGGGACAATGTTCTGCTAACAGTAAATGCCCCAAAACTGACGGTAAAGATCAACAAGGAACATGTGGGAAAAATCCTGCTTCACCTTTTGCAGAACGCCGCCGAACATACGCCTGCCGATGGAAAAATCTGGCTGGACTTCAAGAAGCGCGGCGCACATACCCACCAGTTCTTAGTGACAGACACAGGCGCAGGCATCCCCGAGGAACAACGCGCCAACCTCTTCAAGCCCTTCAGCGAACTGAAGGACTTGACCAAGGGTGACGGTTTGGGATTGCCCATCTGCGCATTGGAGGCCACTAAAATGAATGGCAACCTGTCGCTGGATTCAGACTATACCAAAGGGGCGCGATTCGTGCTGGAGCTGCACGCGTAAAGAGATGAAGATTCAGCGCATCGCCTCCACTTCGTCCGGCGTCAAGGGTATTTTCTTGCCCAGACGTCGGGCACCGGTTTCGGTGATGAGGTAATCCTCTTCGTTGCGGATGCCGCCGAAATGACGGTATTCCTCCACCTTACCATAGTTAATGAAGTCGGTGAACTTGCCTTGGCTGTGCCACAGGTCGATGAGTTCAGGGATGAAGTATATGCCCGGCTCAACGGTGTGCACAAAGCCCGGCTCTAAGGGTATGGCTAGACGCTGGCTCTTGCGGCCGAACTGCGTGCTCTTGGGTTGACCATCGTAGCCCACCCAGATTTCGCCTAGATTCTCCATGTCATGCACATCCAACCCCATCATGTGACCCAAGCCATGGGGATAGAACAGTGCGTGGGCGCCTTCGCGCACAGCATCCTCGGCATTGCCTTTCATCAGGCCAAGCTCTTTCAAGCCTTCAACCATGACACGGGCGGAGAGATCGTAAACGTCCATGTAAGGAATGCCAGGGCGCAACGCCTTGACCGACTCCAAGTGCATGGCATTCTGTACCTCATAGACAGCACGCTGGCGCGGGGTGAAGGTCTTGCTGACAGGGATAGTGGATGACATGTCACCGCAATAGCCCGAAGGCAATTCGGCGCCGGCATCTATCAGGAAAAGTTGCCCTTCCTTGATACGGTTGCCGTGGTAGTGGTTGTGCAGGGTCTGCCCATTTATAGTGGCAATGGTGGCGAAAGACAGTTCACAATTGTGACTCTCAGCCACATGGTTCATCTCGGCCACGACCTCATACTCGTACATGCCCGGACGGATGAAGCGTGTGGCAGCAATATGCATATCAGCAGTAATGTCACAGGCACGCTCTATCTCGGCGATTTCTTCATCCGTCTTATGATTGCGCTGCTGTACCACGGCGCGGATAAAAGGCACGGAACCCTCCTGATGTGCAGGTGGCAGACCCAGCCAGTCCATCAGTTTCAGTTTGTGCTCCGGGCGATAGGGCGGCAGATAATGGATGGTGCGCCCCTGCTGGATGGCATGGTGCAGATAGATCATCAACTGGGCAGCGGGCAAGGTCTCGGTGATACCCACGGCGGCGGCCTTCTCATGTAGGGTAGGCTGCGTGCCCATCCAGACGATATAGTCGATGGTGAGTTCATCGCCGAAGATGATTTCCCGGTCTTCGTCAATATCTATCACGGCATTCAGCCCGGCAAAGTTCAGGCCAAAATAATAGAGGAAAGAGGAGTCCTGACGGTAACGAAAGGTATTGTCCTCGTAGTTCAATCCCTGCTCGTCATTGCCCAGGAAGAGCAAGATACCTGAGCCGACGGCTTTCTTCAGCGCGGCGCGGCGCTGCACGTAGGTTTCTTTTGCAAACATAGTTCTCTAATTTCTTTAGGTATTCTGAATAATCATTGGCGTCTTCGGACGGGGATATCACGGCCCGTGTCCGCCGATATCTGCGCCCGTGCACGCTGATATCCGCGCCCGCGGGCCGCGATATCTCCGCCTTTCGGCATCAAAAATATCTCATTCTGCCGTAAAATCCAAATCCGGACCTGCTTAATGTGTCCGCGCAGGCCCGAAAGTCCCGAAAACAATAGTTTCCACCCAAAGATAACGCGAAAGAAGCTGCAAAAGTGTAACTTTGCAGAAAAATAATGGCTCACAAATGAATGTTCTTTGCTAAACTTTCCTTAACTTTGCCCCGTTGCAAACTGCAACAAGACATATTTAGGAAGCGTTTAGCTTTATCTTTTGACAGAGAATCTGGACAATTCACTGCACATGAAAGATAAAAAGACGTTCTTCCTTTGGTGTGCTATATATACCTATTGTTATATATACAGCCAAAGGTGTGAGCCGATTTTTATTCTCATGTACGGGCAGTCCAGAGCCTTCTGTCAGGAATAAAGTTTCAATCAGGCTCACACTTTCTTTTTATGCCCGTTCATCATCATTCATTTTTAAGGTTGTCATTGGAGCCGGTGACAGGTTGGAGGCAGCATGAGAAAGAGCCTGCTATTCATGGTCTTACTGCTATACGGCATGGTCGTCACCGCCCAAACCGTCCATGAGATCCGGGATTCGGTGAAGATATACTTCCGGCAAGGCCGGACGGAGTTGGTGCCCGAACTGCGCGGCAACCAATCGTCGCTCAATCAAATCATCAAGCGCCTGAGGAACACCAACGCCGATACCCTCTACCGCCTGCGGGAAGTGGAGGTAGTGGGCGCAGCGTCCCCCGAAGGCAGCATCCCCCTCAACCGGGAACTGTCGCGCAAGCGGGCCGACGTGCTGTTCGGCTACCTGTCGCAATACGCGCCGTTGCCTGATTCGCTCAAGACCACCTTGTTCCTGGGCCGCGACTGGCAGGGCCTGGCCCGGCTGGTGGAGCGCGATGCGGATGTGCCCCATCGGGCGGAAGTCCTGCAACTGCTGCAACAGATCATCCGGGAGATCCACAACGGCACCATCCCTCAAACCGACGCCCTGCGCCGCCTGCAACAGTTGCACGGAGGCATCCCCTACCGCTACATGTACCGCCACCTCTTCCCGGAGTTGAGGGCCTCGCAACTGAACGTGCTGTATCGGCAAGTAGAGTTGCCGGCCGTCGCAATGCCGCCGCTCGCCGCAGCCGACGTCGTGGTGCGCATGGACACGACCTACCTCTACGACACCCTCTACGTCGAAGTGCCCCGCCCGTGCCGACCGTTCTATATGGACATCAGCACCAACCTGCTGTATGACGCCCTGGCTGTGCCCAACATCGGCGTGGAGTTTTATCTGAAGAAGGATTGGTCCATTGGCGCCAACTGGCTGTACGGCTGGTGGAAGACCGACCGCAAGCACCGCTACTGGCGCATCTATGGCGGCGACCTCACCGTCCGCAAATGGCTGGGCAAGGCCGCCATGGAGAAACCCCTCACGGGACATCACTTGGGCCTCTACGGACAAATCCTGACGTATGACTTCGAGTGGGGCGGCCGCGGCTACCTGGGCGGTAAGCCCGGCGGGACGTTGTGGGACAAGATGAACTGGGGCATCGGCCTGGAATACGGCTACTCCTTGCCCCTGGCGCGGAGGCTGAACATTGACTTCAGCGTGGGCGTGGGCTACCAACACGGCGAATACCAGGAATACCTGCCCGAAGACGACTGCTACGTGTGGCAGGCCACGAAGAAACGCCGGTGGTTCGGCCCGACGCAAGCCAAGATCTCCTTGGTGTGGCTCATCGGCTGTGACAACTACAACAGAAAGAAAGGAGGCCGTCGATGAAACAACTGATTTTCCGCAGCGCATTGCCGCTGCTGGCCGCCGTGTGGATACTGTCGGCGTGCGAACACAAGGAACTGTGCTACGAATACCCGCACATGGCATCGGTACGGGTGGACTTTGACTGGCGCGACGCCCCGGACGCGTCGCCCGCAGGCATGTGCGTCTTCTTCTACCCTGAGGACGAGGAAGGCCGGGTGCGGCGTTACGACTTCCGAGGCACCACCGGCGGGCAGATCGACATCCCCGTGGGGCGGTACCGCGTGTTGTGCTACAACAACGACACGGAAGCCATCCTGTTCGATGGGACAGAGAGCTATGACAACCACCGGGCTTTCACCCGCGATGGCGACCTCTTCGAGAGCATCTACGGGAGCACGGCCACCCATGCCCCGCGGGCTGATGGGGCCGAAGGCGAGCGCGTGGTCATCAGCCCGGACATGATGTGGGGCTGCACGGCCACAGAGGTTGACATTGATGCGCCCATCGTCCACGCCAACCAGGTCGTCACCCTCTACCCGCACGAATTGGTCTGCACCTACACCTATGAGATACGCCACGTCACGGGGCTGGAGAACGCCTCGCAGATGTGCGGCTCGCTGTCCGGCATGGCACCGTCGCTGCTGCTGGCCACCGAGACGCTGGACAGCGAATGCGTCACCCTGCCCTTTGCGGCCAGCTTCGACGACGACTCGACCGTGGTGGGCCGCTTCCTCACCTTCGGCCATGCGCCGGCCAACCCGCAACCCCACCGGATGCTGCTCTACGTCTGGATGAGGGACGGCAGCCGCTTCTGCTACGGCACCGAGGGAGGCAAGTTCGACGTGACGGAACAGATACACTCAGCACCGGACCGGCGGCACGTACACCTCGTCATCGACGGGCTGGACCTGCCCAAGCCCATCGGGGACGACGGCAACTTCGACGCCTCGGCCGACGACTGGCAGGAAATCAACGAAGATATTCACATTTAGTCCTTTTTTTATTATTAACCAACTAAAAACAGAGAGAACATGAAAAGTAAGTATTTCATCGGAGCGATGGCGGCCTTGCTATTGGGCGCCTGCTCGCAGGACGAAGTGATGAGCGTCAGACAAGACGGCATCAACTACAGCGTAACGACACCGAGCCTGACACGCGCGGCGGACTCTTATTGCAACGAAGACCTGCCCACCTCCTTCAAAGTGTGGGCCGAAACTACGGAGGGTAACCTCTACATCAACGGCGACGTCATCAGCCAGCAAAGCGGAAGCTGGGTGGACCAAAACGGCACGCGCTACTGGCCGACGGAAGGGGCACTGGACTTCTATGCCGAGGTGAACGGCGATGTCGAGTTTGCCTTCAACAACGGTGCGCCTACCTTCAACAACTTCACCGTCCAGAGCAACGTGGAAAAACAGGTTGACCTGCTCTATGCCGTGGCCAAGGGACTGAGCAAGGAAAACGTCACGGTGGAGCTGAACTTCCGCCACGCGCTGTCGCAGGTTTGCTTCCGTGCGCTGAACAATTCCACCAACCTCAGCGTGCAAATCAAGGGCATCAGCGTGGGCCATCTGACCAACGGCGGCACATTCACCTTCCCGACAACCGATACGGACGAGAACTACACGCACCCCGAACATGGCGATGAGGAAGACCCGGAGGCACCAAGCCTGAACGGCGGCACGTGGGCATTGAACGCGACCTACGAGACGCAATACGACGTTACGCTGGATGCAGCTGTCACGCTGGCTCCCAACTCCGCCGTCACCAACCTGACCTGCCCGGGCGACGACCACGCCAACGGCTTTAAGAAAGTGCTGACGCTGATGCCGCAGGAAGTGGCCGCGTGGAACCCCACGAAGACAGGCACAGACTACAACGGCGCTTACTTCCTGGTAGACCTGGTGTTCAGCAACCTGGCCGGCGAAACAACCACCGAGGTCTATAGCGGCAAGGTGGCCGTGCCCGTGGCCATCGACTGGGAACAAGGCTACCGCTACATCTACACCTTCGTGTTTGACGAAGGCGGCAACGGCGGCTGGACGCCCGACCCGGACGATCCCAAGCCCGTATTGGCTAACATCAGCTGGGATGTCGACGTGGACGACTTCATCCCCGTCTATCCCGACGGCGGCGAGGATGACGGCACGCACCTGGATACGGATGAAGAGGGCGATGACGACGATGACCCCGACGAGCCGGCTGTAAGCTACACCCTGACCTTCAACGGAAACAGACCTGCTGACGCATTGGACGGAACAGTCAGCAACATGCCCGACGCATTGACCGGAAACTATACATATACTATTCCGGACAATACTCCCGACTGCGGCGACAACTACAAGTTCTTGGGATGGTCTTCGAACCAGAATGCGACAAGCGCCGATTATGAAATCGGACACAGCATCACATTGACCGGCGACCTGACGCTCTACGCCGTATGGAAGAAGCTGACCCACATCGGCGGTGGTGCAGGAACGGACGAAGGCATTGACGGCTAAGCGTCCAGTCCTCCAAGCCAAGGACTGCAGTCCTCCCAGTACAAGGACTGGAGTCCTCGGCTGCAAGGACTGGAGTCCTTCCATACAAGGACTGGACTTAGTACTCAGCCTTACTTATCGAGCAACTTCAAATAGACAAAAGTATGAAAAGACATCTTATACAAAACATGGTGCTGGGACTGGCAACCATGGGCACGATATTCGCATCGTGCACGCAAGATGAGAGCCCGCTCGGCCTTTCGGACAAAAGCGACTGGCAAGAGCGGCTCATCTCGGTGAATGTTTACCGGGAAGACCCCTCCACTCGCACAAGCGCGACCGATACAGAGGGCGACCTGGTATATACCTGGAGCAAAGGCGACCAACTGCTGGTGACAGACCAGACGGGCGAACAGATAACCACCTTGGTGTTGAACGACGAGGATGCCGGCAAAGCCTACGGCACCTTCAGCGGCTACGGCGACCTGCCCAACGACCAAACCCTCAACCTGAACTTCATCTACCTGGGCAACGGCGTGGACACAGGGAATGCATCTTCCCCCTTTGCCATCAACATTGCCAACCAAGACGGGCTGCTGGCCTCCCTGCCCGCCACAGACGTCATGTCCTCCACCCAAGAGGTGACCATCAGCGACAACGCCGTATGGATTGAGGACTTCGGCCTGCAAAAACGGCTGGCCTCGGCGCACTACACGCTGAAGTTCCCCGAAGGCGTACAGATGACCAACGAAACCGTCACCATCTCCGGCGAGCACATCTACAACGCCACATCTCTGTCCCTGGCAGATGGGAAGCTGAGCAATGAGCCCACCCAAGGCGACATCACCGTGACCAACGGCACGGGCAACTTCTACATCCGCGTCATCCCCACCACCGGCTATGCGCCGACATTCAAAGTGACCATCGGCGGCGTGGAATACACCGGGTCAAAGGAGTCGCGCGATGACTTCACGGCCGGAAAATTCCTGCGGGCAGCAGATGGCACGGGGGCTGTGGTGGAGATGACGGCTCCTCACGAAGTGGATCACACCAAGAACCCGCTGCTGAAATGGGCAGAAAGCGACTTACAGCGTAGCGGTTCGGGTGCTTCCGTGACCGGAACATTCGCTGATAGTTATACAGAGACAGGCTATTATTATCAGTTTGGACGTAACTATGGATATGCGTCGGACAATGAGGCGGCTCTGAACTATGGAGTGGAAAACAGTGATATGCCTTATGGCAGAAATGTCTATCCCGGCACAGGAAGCACATCGCGAGTGCCGGTATATGATGCAAGCGATATAGATTTCACAAAATATCCCGAATACTTCTTTATTGACAACAACCACAATGGAGACTACGCTTATCCTGACCATACCCAGACCTGGGAGGAACGCGCCGAAAGCAATGGCTACTCTCAATCATCTCCCTGTCCGGAAGGCTGGCGGATTCCTACTGCCAAGGACTTTCAAGAAATCATGCCCATCATAGATGGCCAAGCTGGCAACATGGGCAATTCAGCTTGGGAACCGTTGGTACAGATCAAAGTATTAGAGGATGGAACACGCTGCGCTTTCCGCTGGTCGGAGGAAGAAGGGTATTATAACTCTTACTTGAAGATAGAATGTCTGGTAGTCGATGCTACTACAGAAGAAGATGGCATCAATTGGGACGATAGTAATGTAGTGACCCGATACTTCAAAGGAGCCGGATATATCCAAGCGCACAGAAATCTATGGGAATTGAACTCTAGTGGTTATATTTCCACACACTACACAGCCCGGCCAATGGATTGGGGAGAATATACCGGGCAAGTACAATCTGTTGGATCTGGTAATGCCGTTGTTGTTGTTTATCAAACGCAAAGCTTTATGAACTACGGCGGATTCTACTGGACTTCAGATGCCAACCAAGCTGTCTTCTCACTGATCTTCAACAACTCTACAGGGTATAACTTGGGCTATTTCCTTTCTACATACGACCGCCCGATAGCCGCCAATATCCGTTGTATCAAGACTGAATAACCTACAACCACCGCGAGGTGGTCACTTGGTTCCCTTGCCCTTGGCGTAGGGTAAGAGAACAAATTTCTCCTCATGGAGGAGAACCGTTTGTTTGTTTTGTTTGCGGGGAAATGTCTTTATCGGAGGCATTTCCCCCTTTTTCATCGCCCTGATTGCCCTCCAAAATCAGGTTCTCCAGCGAAATATAGGCCCGCAATGTTTCGCTTTCGCAAACTATTCACTACATTTGTGCCCGCAACCATTTTCAGAGATTCACTAATGGCACAAACTTCCCGACAAGTACAGACACAGGCACAGCAACAGGTGCAGACCCTCTCGCCCCAGCAGATACAGGTGGTACGCCTCCTGGAGTTGCCCGCCGTAGAGCTGGAAGACCGCGTGCGCGCCGAATTGCTGGAGAATCCCGCCCTTGAGGAAGGCAAGGAAGAAATCTCCGCAGATGACTATGCCGATACTCCCGATGCAGACAAGGAAAGCCCCGAAGACGGCGGCGACACCGACTACGACTCGCTCAGCGACTACCTGACGGAAGACGACATACCCGACTACAAACTGCAAGAGAATAACCGCAGCCGCGACGACCGTGCCGAGGAAATCCCATTCTCTGACGCCACTTCATTTTATGAGACCTTGAAGGAACAACTGGGCGAACAGGCCTTGTCGCCCCATCAGCGCGAATTGGCCGAATACCTCATCGGCTCGCTGGACGACGACGGACTACTGCGCAAATCCCTGGAGAGCATCAGCGACGAACTGGCCATCTACGCCGGCATTGAGACTACCCCCCAAGAACTGGAGGAAGTGTTGAAAATCATACAGGACTTCGACCCTCCCGGCTTGGGCGCACGCAGCCTCCAAGAATGCCTCCTCATCCAGATACGCCGCAAACAAGAACAGCGCGCCAAGCCCGACCCGCTACTGAAGGTGGAGGAAGACATTGTGGCCGACTGTTACGAAGAGTTCACCCGCAAGCATTGGGACAAGATACAGCAAAAGTTGGACATCGACAAGGACACGGCCGACCGTGCCATCCGCGAGATTTGCCGCCTCAATCCCCGTCCAGGCGCCTCCATGGGCGAAGCCATCGGCAAGAACATACAGCAGATTGTACCTGACTTCATCGTCGAGACCGCCGACGACGGCACCATCACCCTGAGCCTCAATAACCGCAACGTGCCCGAGTTGCGCATCAGCCGCGACTTCAGCACCCTGCTGGAGGAACATACCAAGAACAAAGCCAACCAAAGCAAGGAATCACGCGAAGCACTGATGTTCCTTAAGCAGAAAATGGATGCCGCACAGGGATTCATTGACGCCGTGAAGCAACGGCAAAACACGTTGATGAAGACCATGCAAGCCATCATCGACCTGCAACGCCCTTTCTTCCAGGAAGGCGACGAATCGCTGCTCAAGCCCATGATTCTGAAGGATGTGGCCGAGCGTGCCGGACTGGACATCTCGACCGTATCACGCGTCAGCAACAGCAAATACGTGCAGACTAACTTCGGCATCTACCCGCTGAAATTCTTCTTCAGCGACGGCTATGTCACCGAAGACGGCGAGGAAATGTCCGTACGCGAAATCCGCAAGATTCTGAAGGAATGCATCGACAACGAGGACAAGGCCAAGCCCTACACCGACGACGAATTGTGCGACCTGCTCAAGCAGAAAGGCTACCCGATAGCCCGCCGCACAGTGGCCAAATATCGCCAACAAATGAATATCCCCGTAGCCCGTCTGCGGAAATAATATCAACCGGATAATAAGCAACGACCCTCTATGGACTCAAAGGAAGAAAAAGGACTGATGCGAGTATCGCGGGTGGTATCGGCAGTGTTCACGCCGTTCTCCATCCCGTTCCTGGCCTATCTGGTGCTGTTCTTTCTCACCTACCTGCGCATGATGCCGCTCAGCTACAAAGTCATCGTGCTGGCCGTGGCCTATTGCTTCACCATCTTCCTGCCCACACTGACCATCTTCCTCTTCCGCAAGATGAACGGCTTCAACCGCCGCGACCTGTTGGATCGGAGACGACGGTACGTGCCTTTTTTGCTCACCATCACATCCTATGCCTTCGGGCTGGCCATGATGTACCGCATGCGGTTACCATGGTACATGATCAACATCCTGTGGGCGGCATTGGTCATCATGGTTATCTGCGTGGTACTCAACCTGAAGTGGAAGCTTAGCGAGCACATGGCCGGAGCGGGAGCCGTGATAGGCGGCGTGGTAGTGTTCAGTTCGCTGTTCAACTACAACCCCGTCTGGTGGCTGTGCTTCTTCATCCTCGTGTCGGGGGTACTGGGCAGTGCGCGCATCATCCTGCGCCACCACACACCGGGCGAGGTCCTAGCAGGTTTCGCGACAGGACTGGTTTGCTCAGTGCTTGTGCTGGACCCTTTCTACAGCGTCATGATACGAATGTTTATCAATTCTATAACCCATTAAAAACAATTTATTATGAATTACCCGACTAACGTAAAGTACACCAAGGAACATGAGTGGATTCGCCAAGAAGGCGACGTGGCCTATGTAGGCATCACCGACTATGCACAGCAGCAACTGGGCGACATCGTATTCGTAGACATCCAAACCGAAGGTGAGACGCTGGAAGCTGGCGAGGCTTTCGGCACCATCGAAGTCGTAAAGACCATCTCCGACCTCTTCATGCCTGTCAGCGGCGAAGTGCTGGAGCAGAACGCCACCTTGGCCGACCAGCCCGAGCTGGTGAACCAAGACCCATACGGCGAAGGTTGGCTCATCAAGGTGAAACCCGCCGCAGATGCCGACTTCGACAGCCTGCTGGATGCCGAAGCATACAAAGCTCTTATCAATGAATAATCAATAATGATGAATGGTTAATGCGGGGAGCACACCAGCGCGCCTTGCATTAACCATTTATCCATTCACCATTAACCATTCAAAGAATGACCCCTATAGTTAGCATCATCATGGGCAGCACCTCCGACCTTCCCGTCATGGAGAAAGCCGCCCAACTGCTGAACGACATGCACGTGCCCTTCGAGATGAACGCCCTCTCGGCTCATCGCACGCCCGAAGCTGTCGAGCAGTTTGCCAAGAATGCCGCCGCACGCGGCATCAAAGTGATCATCGCCGCCGCCGGCATGGCCGCTGCCCTGCCCGGTGTGATTGCCGCCAACACCACCCTGCCCGTCATCGGCGTGCCCGTCAAGGGCAGCGTGCTGGACGGTGTGGACGCCCTCTATTCCATCATCCAGATGCCTCCTGGAATCCCCGTGGCTACTGTCGCCATCAACGGTGCCATGAATGCCGCCATCCTGGCCGTGCAGATGCTCGCCTTGAGCGATGCCCGGCTGGCCGAAGCTTTCGCCGCCTACAAGGAGGGGCTGAAGCAGAAGATCACCAAGGCCAACGAGGAACTGCGAGAGGTGAAATACGAGTACAAAACGAACTGATTTTGATGGTTAATGGTTAGCGCCAATGGTAAATGCCAGCCTATCGGCCATTCCGCTATCAATCATTAACCATTCATCATTAACCATTGGAAAGATGGATCTATTCAACTATTCCCGCCGGGAAACGACCGAAGTCAATATCGGCAACACTCCCTTGGGGGGCAACAACCCCATCCGCGTGCAGAGCATGACAAATACCAACACGCTGGACACGGATGCCTGCGTGGCACAAATCAAACGCATCGTGGAAGCCGGAGGCGAGTACGTACGCCTCACGGCACAAGGCACCCGAGAGGCCGAGAACCTGCGCAACATCAACGCCGCCCTCCGCGCCGAAGGCTGCATGGTGCCCCTCGTGGCGGACATCCACTTCAACCCCAACGTGGCCGACGTGGCTGCCCGCTATGTGGAGAAGGTACGCATCAATCCGGGCAACTATGTCGACCCGGCACGCACGTTCAAGCACCTGGAATATACGGACGAAGAATATGCCCACGAGCTACAGAAAATCCGCGACCGCTTCGTCCCCTTCCTCCGCATCTGCCGGGAGAACCACACGGCCATCCGCATCGGCGTGAACCACGGTTCACTGTCGGACCGCATCATGTCCCGCTACGGCGACACGCCCGAAGGCATGGTGGAGTCGTGCATGGAGTTTCTGCGCATCTGCGTGGACGAGGACTTCAAGGACGTAGTCATCTCCATCAAGGCATCCAACACGGTAGTGATGGTGCGCACCGTCCGCCTGCTGGTAGACACGATGGAGCGCGAGGGCATGCACTTCCCCCTGCATCTGGGCGTCACCGAGGCCGGTGACGGCGAAGACGGACGCATCAAGTCGGCTGTGGGCATCGGTGCCTTGCTGGCCGACGGGCTGGGCGACACCATCCGCGTCTCACTGAGCGAAGCCCCCGAAGCAGAGATTCCAGTAGCCCGCAAATTAGTGGATTATGTCACGAAACGCACCGGACACCCCTACATCCCGGGGCCGCAAGACACATCCTTCGATTACCTCCGCCCCAGCCGCCGCGAAACATTGGCCGTGCAAAAGCTTGGCGGAGACAACGTCCCCGCAGTACTTGCCGCCCGGCTGGACGGCGACCTGTGCTTTGACCCGCAATTCATGCCGGATTATGTCTACGTGGGACGCCACCTGCCCGACCCTCGCCCGCAAGGCCCGCAATATATTGTCGATGCAGACCTCTGGCAAGGTCAGGCAGACTGCTGGCCGGCCTTCAAGACGGACCAACTGTTCTTCATGGCCGGATGCAACGCCTCGCTGAAGTTCCTCTTCATCACCTACATGGGACTGAACGATGAGGCCTTGGCCTGCCTGAAGCATCACCCCGAAGTGGTGCTCATCGCGCAGAGCAACCACCCCAACCGCCTGGGCGAACAACGCGCCCTGGCCCTGCAACTGATGCAGGAGGGACTGAAGAATCCTGTCGTATTCTTCCAGCACTATGCCGAGAACGATTTGGAGGATTTCCAACTGAAGGCTTCCGTGGACATGGGCGCCTTGTTGCTGGACGGACTGACGGACGGCATCTTCCTCTTCAATCAAGGAAATATCGACGCGAAAGCCATCGACAGCACCGCATACAGCATTCTGCAAGCCGCCCGTGCCCGCATCAGCAAGACGGAGTACATCTCCTGCCCCGGCTGCGGACGCACGCTCTACGACCTGCCGGGCACCATAGCCCGCATCAAGGCGGCCACGGCACACCTCAAGGGGCTGAAAATAGGCATCATGGGCTGCATCGTCAACGGGCCGGGCGAGATGGCCGACGCCGACTATGGCTACGTGGGAGCCGGACCGGGCAAGGTCAGCCTCTACAAGAAAAAAGTATGCATTGAGAAGAACATCCCCGAAGCTGAAGCCGTGGATCGCCTTATTGCACTCATCCAGGCAAACGGCGATTATTAGACCACTCATTATCAAGCTTTAGGCGGCGGCTCGCCCGAGCACGGGCGCAGGCTCTTGTAAGCACGGGCGGGCGAGCCGTCGCCCTCAAGCGGGCATATCCCCGCTCATTTTCCCTTGTCCAACACCTGTTCACGGTAGAGCTTGGGCGACAGGCCCAGGTGCTTCTTGACGTATCGGCCAAAGAAGGAAAGGTTGGGAAATTCCAGTTCGTTGCAAATCTCCTTGACACTCTTGCCGCGCTGCTTCAGCAGGAACTCGATGTCCTTCACCACATAGCGGTTGATAAGCTCGCTGGCCGTCTCGCCGCTGACCTCCTTGCAGACAGTAGACAAATACTTAGGGGTCAGGCAGAGCTTATCGGCATAATAGGCCACGCTGCGCGATTTAGGATAGGAAGAAGAGAGCAGCGACAGAAAATTGCGAAACACATTGCTGCCCGCCGAGAAAGGCTGTGGACGGAAGTCGGCAAAACGGCTGATGATATTGCTGAGTTCATAGAGAAGCGCCGTCAACAACGCACTCAACAGTTCCTCGCGGTAACGAAGGTGCGTGTCCGCCAAGCGCGGGCGAATCAAGTCGTAATA
>JAHLFO010000013.1 GCA_018883785.1 Candidatus Bacteroides intestinipullorum | reverse complement strand
TCCTTGTTCAGCAGGGTCAACATCTGGTCGTCCTCGCACAGAAAGTTGAACACCTCTTTCTCCTTGCCATCCACCAGCAGTTGCCAGACGGTGGCATCAGCGTCGGAGGGGATACCGCGCAGAGTCAGCCGCCGTCCGGTGTAGGAGAAGGTGACGTCCTTGCCGTCTTCTGCCTCCAAGTAAGTCATTTGCAGTTGGAAGGTGCCGTCGCCGCTATGCTCGCGGTGGCGGAGGGTGAGCGTATAACGGATGCCCGGACAATCGGCTGCCGGAAGAAGTCCTTCGTAGTGAAGCTCCTGCCAGGCACCCAGGGTGGCGTTGTTATCCGCCTTGGGCTGACTGAAGATAAGCTTCCCGCGGCGGCTGATGGTCCATGCACCGTCGGTGTAGCGCAGGTTCTTAGTGTCGTCGTCTTCCACGTTCCACACGTGTCCGCCGGAGGGCAATGCGCGGCGTTCCAGCACCTCGCTGCCTTCCGATTCGCTGCTGAACAGTTCGGCTTTCAGCGAGTCGGGACTGAAGACCACATACATCACTTGTCCGCTCCCGTCGACTGCTTCCGTACGGATGCCGTCTTCAAACAGTCGGATACAGTCCTTGCGCACTTCGCTCCACGTATAACCCGCCGAGCCTATGCAGCCGTGCTCGTCGCGGTCGGCACCTACCAATGCCGCAGGATATACCACCAACCTCATGGCTTCCATGCCCGGCTGATACTTGCCGGAATATGACACTTCCAGCGTATCGCCCAGCCGCAAGCCTTGTGCTTCCGTCCGGTCGGCATTCATGGTGCTGAAAGACAGCGTGTCGCCATTGTCTACACTTACCACAGTCACGGTGTTCATGGTCGCATCGGTCACGATGCCTCTGACGTTTCCCTTTCCCATGGAGCCGGCACAACCGGCCAACAAGGTACCGACCAGCATCCAAAACAAGTTCTTCATAACATTTCGTGTTTAGTCCGGCTCAAAAGTAAGATAAAAAAGAGGAGCAACCGGACAGGATAACCTTTTTTTGAAGAATGTTTAGGGTATTTAATGGATATTGCTATCCCTACATCGGTTATTGAACCGGCCTGTTGTACCGCTGCACCCATATAGCCGTCCCGATGGTGGAATAGAGAAGGACAAAGATATCCATGACAGCAGTAAAAACTACAGCAGCTTTTGCTTCTTCAGTTCCTCCACCGCCGTTTCCAACTCAGCATACCAATCGGCTCCAAACTTGCGGATAAGCGGTTCCTTCAAGAACTTATAGACGGGCAGGTTCTCTTTCTGCCCCAACAGCATAGCCGCCTTGCAGACGTCCCAGCGGTGGTAATTGACGCCCTTGAACTCGCCGAAGTCCTTCACCCGTATGGGATAGAGATGGCAGGAAACGGGTTTGAGGAAGTCGGTCTTTCCCTCACGGCAAGCCTTCTCGATGGCACAATAACAGCAACCCCGGTCATCGTAGCAGGTGAACACACAGTCCTTACCATTAACGATGGAAGTCACCAGGTCGCCTTCCCGATCCACGTAGGCCACACCCTGTTTGTCAATAATAGCCTGCGCCTCGGGCGACAATTCCTCCCAGATGAGGGGCAGGACTTCTTCAATCTTTTCTATCTCGTCCAGTTCCAGGGGAGCACCGGCATCACCCTCGATGCAGCAGGCACCGTGGCAGGCGGACAAATCACACAGGAACTTTTCTTTCAATACGTCGAAGGAAACCACAACATCACCAATCTGTAACATAGAGCAGAAACATTAAAAAGGCGCGGATTACACGGATACCGCGGATGCTTTTCTTGGAGAAAGTAATCCGTGTAATCCGCGCAACCCGCGCCAAGTTAAGAAAGAGTTTACTTAATCAAGTCCTTGCCCGTCATGTCAGCCGGCTGTGCCAGACCCATAATGTGCAGGATGGACGGAGCCACGTCGGCCAATACGCCGTTCTCCACCTTAGCGTCCTTGTTCGCTGTCACGTAGACGAAGGGCACGGGGTTCAGCGAGTGAGCCGTGTTGGGGGTACCGTCTTCATTGATAGCGTGGTCGGCATTGCCGTGGTCGGCGATGATGATGACCTCGTAGTCATTGGCCTTGGCAGCTTCTACGGTGTCGCGCACGCAGTTGTCGATAGCAACTACGGCCTTCTCGATGGCTTCGTACACACCCGTGTGACCCACCATGTCGCCGTTGGCGTAGTTCACCACGATGAAGTCATATTGCTGCGTGTTGATGGCCTCCACCAGTTTGTCCTTCACCTCATAGGCACTCATCTCCGGCTTCAGGTCGTAAGTAGCCACCTTGGGCGAAGGCACCAGGATGCGGTCTTCGCCTTCAAACGGAGCCTCGCGTCCGCCATTGAAGAAGAAGGTCACGTGTGCATATTTCTCTGTCTCGGCAATGTGCAACTGCTTCTTGCCCTGCTTGCTGAGATACTCGCCCAGCGTGTCGGCCACGTTCTCCTTGTCGAAGATGATGTGTACGCCCTTGAACGAAGCATCGTACGGCGTCATGCAGTAGTATTGCAAGCCGGGGATGGTCTTCATGCCTTCCTCGGGCATATCCTGCTGGGTCAGTACTACGGTCAGTTCCTTGGCGCGGTCGTTGCGGTAGTTGAAGAAGATGACCACGTCGCCTTCCTTGATGGTGCCGTCGAAAGCGCAGTTGTTGATGGGTTTGATGAACTCGTCCGTCACGCCCTCGTCATAGGATTCCTGCATGGCTTTCACCATGTCGTCAGCCTGCTTGCCCTGGCCGTTCACCAGCAACTCGTAGGCTTCCTTGATGCGTCCCCAGCGCTTGTCGCGGTCCATGGCATAAAAGCGGCCCACGATGCTGGCAATGCGTCCGGCACTCTGTGCGCAGTGGTCGGTCAGTTGCTGGATGAAGCCCTTGCCGCTCTTGGGGTCGGTATCACGGCCGTCCATGAAGCAGTGGATGAAGGTGCGTTCGCCGATGCCATATTCCTTGGCAATGTCGCAGAGCTTGAAGAGGTGGTCCAGCGAAGAGTGTACGCCACCGTTGGAGGTCAGGCCCATGAAGTGGATGTTTTTGCCGTGCTCCTTGGCGTAAGAGAAGGCAGAGACAATTTCCTTGTTCTTCAAGATGCTGCCGTCGGCACAGGCGCGGTTGATCTTCACCAAGTCCTGGTAAACGATGCGTCCGGCGCCGATATTGAGGTGTCCCACTTCGGAGTTACCCATCTGTCCATCGGGCAAGCCCACATTCTCACCGCTGGCTTGGAGCTGCGAGTGCGGATAGTTGGCCAACAGACTGTCCCAATAAGGAGTGGGGGTCACATAGATCACGTCGTCTTTCTGGCGGTCGCCGATTCCCCAACCGTCCAGAATCATTAAAAGAGCTTTTTTAGCCATAATATATACAGGTTTAAATTAAGATTTTCGCACTTTACTGCTTTACGGCGCAAAGTTACAAAAAAAGCGAGGTTGCTAAGTCATAAAAGTATTGAAAAAGAAAAGGAGATGCCCTTGGGAAGGTGAATATAATCAGACCTTCAACAACGCCCGCAACCGCCGCACCGACTCGGTTATTTGCTCGCGGCTCTCCAACCGGCTGCCGTCGAAGCGATACCGGGCTTGGGTATAATGAGGTGCGCGGTTGGCCAAAGCCGTTTCGATGAAGGCACGCAACTCTTCTTCAGACTTTCCACGCAGGATGGGGCGTTGCTGTGTGGCCACACGCAGGCGGCGAAACAGGGTCTCCACATCCACGTCCAGAAAGACGGTCTGCCCCTGGGCATTCATATAGTCCATGTTGTCGAAGAAGCAGGGAGTCCCACCACCGGTGGAAATCACCACATCTTCAAACTCGCCCACCTCGTGCAGCAAGTTCCGCTCCAGTTGGCGGAAGCCCTCCTCGCCCCGCTCGGCAAACAGTTGGGCTATCGTCTTGTGAAACCGCGACTCGATGTACCAATCCAAGTCGATGAACGACAGCCCCACTTCGCGGGCGAAGGCTTTTCCTAAAGTCGTCTTGCCGGCTCCCATGTAGCCGGTCAGAAAAATGCGTACCATAACTCTGCTTTGCGTTTGGGGGCAAAGGTACGCAATTGCCGAAAGATAGGAAAGGGAATCAGGAGATTTTATTCAGCAAGGATGCTTGGGCATGTATTATTGGATACTTGGGCATTTCTTATTGGATACTTGGCCATGTATCCTATATGTCTTTTTCCCCTGTCTGGCTACGCACAATATGCAATAAATCGAAAGCCAAATTACGAAGACTTTCTGTGCTATCGAACGGATAAAGTTTCAAAGCCTTATCCAGAAACTGCGCGAAGTCCTTATCACACGAACGATAGAGTGTGATAAGGCTTGCGGTAGAACCGGCTTCATCCAGATGCTCCACGATTGCTTTAATTTTCTCTTCGGCAGTCTTCCCGGGCAGCCCCTTAATTTGCCGGATGAGTTTTCGCCACCGGGCTTCATCGTCCTCATCTTCCACCCGGACACAATCCCGGATGTTGCCGATAGTGAACGAAATCTTCATGGGGTAAGGATTGGTAAAAGCGCAAAAAGGACATCACTTCCTCTTTCCCTAAGGAACGGATTGCATACTTATTCCCTTTGAGGCAAAGCATATACTCATGGTTATATCCTACCACTTCGCCCACCTCTTTTTGGGGAACGGTGGCAATCAAGTTCCTTTCGGAATAATCTCCGTAAAAGTAATATGTCCCTTTGCGCAAGACGATGTGTCTGATAGTCATAAGCGAATCGCCTTATCCCATCTTTTCAATCTTGAAGTTGACGAGGCTGCAACCTGTAATGAGTTTCACGCCATATTTGCGTTCTATCTCCACACCGATTTCCTTGATCGTAGGCGGTGCGTTGGTTCCGCTTTTCAGCACTTCTACCCACATTCCCGGTGTTACTTTCCCTGTGACTTTTACGGCGGTCACGCGCCACAAATGGTTCATCATAACAAATAGTTTTTAAGATGTGAAACATAATTCTGCGAAGTCCGTGGTGGAACTTGCTTTCAGGAGGCAAAGTTCGGAAAGGGATGTGCCATATTGCAGCGCAAGGGAATCTTTTTCTCTGTGTGGTGATAAATGTACTAAAATCTGTTAAGTCCGATGGTGCAGCTTTTCTAATGGAATGAAAGCCACTAAATTTGCAAGAAAAGCCATATGCTGCTAAGTCAATTTGAAGGTCGTTTTCCGAC
>JAHLFO010000102.1 GCA_018883785.1 Candidatus Bacteroides intestinipullorum | reverse complement strand
TACTCACTCAACGCTCACTTGTATTCCTGCCAGCTCTTGATAGAGATGTCTTCCGGCTTGAGGTCGCAGAAGGCTTCGATGAAGGCACCAGCCAGGCGGGCATTGGTAATCAAGGGAATGTTGTGGTCAATGGCCGCACGACGGATCTTGTAACCGTTGGTCAACTCCCGCTTGGTGTGGTTCTTCGGGATGTTGACGATGAGGTCGAAGGCATGGGCGGCAATCATCTTCATCACGTTGTTCTCCGCTTCGGGTTTCTCGTCAGGCCAATAGACGGGTGTCGTTTCCACGCCGTGGGCGTTGAGGAAGGCTGACGTACCGGCCGTGGCGTATATCTTGTAACCCTTCTGGAAGAGCATCCGGCTGGCATCCAGCAAGTCCACCTTGCTCTTCATGGCACCGCTGGAGAACATCACGCCCTTCTGTGGCGACGGGATCTTGAAGCCTACGGCCATCATTGCGTTCAGCAGGGCCTCATCAAAGTCGTTGCCCAGGCAGCCCACTTCGCCTGTGGAGGACATGTCCACGCCCAATACGGGGTCGGCCTTGTGCAGACGGCTGAAGGAGAACTGGCTGGCCTTGACGCCGATCCAGTCGATGTCGTAGGCCGACTTTTCCGGCAGGCTGTAGGGGGCATCGAGCATGATGCGGGTAGCCGTCTCGATGAAGTTGCGCTTCAGCACCTTGCTGACAAAGGGGAAGGAACGACTTGCACGCAGGTTACACTCGATGACCTTAACCTCGTTGTTGCGGGCCAGGTACTGGATGTTGAACGGTCCGGAGATGTTCAGCTCCTTGGCGATGCGGCGGCTGATCTGCTTGATGCGGCGGGCCGTGGCGAAGTAAATTTTCTGTGCGGGGAAGACCAGGGTCGCGTCGCCCGAGTGTACGCCGGCAAACTCGATGTGCTCCGAGATGGCGTATTCCACAATCTCGCCGTTCTGTGCCACGGCATCAAACTCGATTTCCTTCGTGTTCTGCAGGAACTGCGATACCACCACGGGATATTCCTTGGACACCTTGGCGGCCATCTTGAGGAACTCTTCCAGCTCATCCTCGTCGTAGCAGACGTTCATGGCGGCACCGGACAGCACATAGCTGGGACGCACCAGTACGGGATAGCCCACCTTCTGAATGAAAGCCTTGACATCCTCCAGGCTGGTCAGCTCCTGCCAGGCGGGCTGGTCGATACCCAGCAGGTCCAGCATGTGGCTGAACTTGTTACGGTTCTCGGCGCGGTCGATGCTGACGGGCGACGTACCCAGCACGGGGACGGACTGGCGATAGAGCTTCATGGCCAGGTTGTTCGGTATCTGTCCGCCCACGGAGACGATGACGCCGCGGGGCTGCTCCAGGTCGATGACGTCGAGGACGCGCTCGAAGGACAGTTCGTCGAAGTAGAGGCGGTCGCACATGTCATAGTCCGTGGATACGGTCTCGGGATTGTAGTTGATCATGATGGACTTGTAGCCCAGCTTGCGGGCAGTCTGGATGGCGTTGACGCTGCACCAGTCAAACTCCACGGAAGAGCCGATGCGGTAGGCGCCCGAGCCGAGCACCACCACGGACTTTTCGTGCTTGTAGTAGTTCACGTCATAGCCTTCTGCCCCGTAGGTCATATAGAGGTAGTTGGTCAGTTCGGGATGCTCGCTGGCCACGGTGTTGATGCGCTTCACGGCCGGCACGATGCCCAGTTCCTTGCGGCGGGCACGCACCTGCAGGTTCTCCTTCTCCATGTTACCTTCGGGATGCAGGACAAAGCGTGCGATCTGGAAGTCCGAGAAGCCCAGACGCTTGGCCTCGCGCAGCACCTCGGCGGGGATATCCTCGATACGGGTATATTGGCAAAGTTTGTGCTTGTAGTCCACAATGTTCTTCAGACGGGAGATGAACCAGGCATCTATCTTGGTGAGGTCCACAATGCGCTCGATGGTGTAACCCTCTTCCAGGGCCTGGGCAATGGCGAAGATGCGCAGGTCGGTGGGATGGGACAGCTCGTGGTCGAGGTCGTCGAAGGTCAGGCCCTCGTTGCCCACAAAGCCGTGCATGCCTTGGCCAATCATGCGCAAGCCCTTCTGGATAATCTCTTCGAAAGAGCGGCCGATGGACATGATTTCGCCCACGGACTTCATGGAAGAACCGATCTCGCGGCTGACGCCCACGAACTTCGTCAGGTCCCAACGAGGAATCTTGCAGATGAGGTAGTCCAGTGCGGGAGCCTCGTAGGCGGAGTTGGGCGTGCCCATCTCGCCAATCTGGTCGAGCGTATAGCCCAAGGCAATCTTGGCAGCCACGAAAGCCAGGGGATAGCCCGTAGCCTTGGAGGCCAAAGCGGACGAACGGGATAAGCGGGCGTTCACCTCGATGACGCGGTAGTCATTGGTCTCGGCATTGAAGGCATACTGGATATTGCACTCGCCCACGATGCCCAAGTGGCGTACGCACTGGCGGCTGAGGGCCTGCAACTGCTCCACTTGCTCTTGGCTCAGCGAACAGGTGGGGGCCACCACGATGCTCTCGCCCGTATGGATGCCCAGCGGGTCGAAGTTCTCCATAGAGGCTACCGTAAAGCAATGGTCGTTGGCATCGCGGATGACCTCGAACTCAATTTCCTTCCACCCCTTCAGGCTCTCCTCCACCAGGATTTGCTTGGAGAAGGTGAAAGCGCTCTCGGCCAGCTTCATGAACGTCTCCTCGTCGGGACAGATGCCGCTGCCTTGTCCGCCGAGGGCGTAGGCAGAACGGACCATGACGGGGAAGCCTATCTCGTAGGCGGCCTTCAGCGCATCGCTCATCGACTCCACGGCATGGCTCTTGGGGGTCTTCATGGGGATTTCGTCCAGCTTCTTGACGAAGAGGTCGCGGTCCTCCGTGTTCATGATGGCTTCCACGGAAGTGCCCAGCACCTGGACGCCATACTTCTGCAAGACGCCTTTCTGATACAGTTCCGTGCCACAGTTCAAGGCCGTCTGCCCGCCAAAGGCCAGCAGGATGCCGTCGGGACGCTCCTTCTCGATGATACGCTCCACGAAGTAAGGAGTAACGGGGAGGAAATACACCTGGTCGGCAATGCCTTCCGAGGTCTGAATCGTTGCGATGTTGGGGTTGACCAGCACGGAGCTGATGCCCTCTTCACGCAGGGCCTTCAGCGCCTGCGAGCCGGAGTAGTCGAACTCGCCGGCCTGACCGATTTTCAATGCGCCCGAGCCCAGCACGAGCACTTTCCGTAATTTCTGTTCCATAGCTCTCTTATTGATGTTG
>JAHLFO010000101.1 GCA_018883785.1 Candidatus Bacteroides intestinipullorum | reverse complement strand
CTGCCAAACCCGCCGTGCAGCCAGCCAAGCTCGCCGCACAACCGCCACAAGCCGCCCAAGCCGCAGCAGCCCGCGTGGCCTCCATCCTGACCGCCCAAAAGACCGAAGAGAAGAAGATCCCCGTCATGCAGAAAGGCGGGCTGGGCATCTCCATCAAGCACGCCCCGACGGAGGAGAAGACTTACCAGCCTGCCCCTGCCACCGCCCCCATGCAAGTGGCCGAAGCGCAGCCCGAGGAGGACTACATCATCAACGAACGCGACATCAACTACTACTGGCAGGAATATGCCGGCCGGTTGCCCCACGAGCAAGTGGCCCTGGCCAAGCGCATGCAGAACATCCGCCTCGCCCTGACGGACGCCACGACCTTCGAGGCCGTGGTGGACAATCCCATCGTGGCCAAGGAGTTCACCGCCATGGCCCCCACCATTCAGGACTACCTACGCACTCGCCTGAAAAACCGCAAAGTGACCATGACCGTCCGCATCAGTGCCCCGGAAGAGAAAGTCCGTGCCTACGGCCGCGCCGAACAATTCCAGATGATGATGGAAAAGAACCATGCGCTGAAAGATTTGCTGGACGAGTTTGGGCTGGAGTTCGCGTGACGCACCGCCAGGCATCTCCCCCCACCCTGCCCTAAACTTCCCTCCCGTCCGAAATTTCCCCACGACCGTGGGAAAACTTTTTCGCGCCTTTAGGCAAACTGTATCTTTAGCCTGGAGATATACATCTTTAGGTTCCGAAGTATTTTCAATATTGGAGCGCGTAGAAGATCCGCGCCGTGATCATTTGAAGGAGCACAGCCTGGAGTGCATATTTTATACTACAACAGCAGCCGTATTGAGCGGTGCAGAAAGTTGGAATAAAGTCTTGGAGTTTGGGCGTTTGCATGAGGACTTCCTCCGTTCCCGCATCAACAAAATTGCACTGCCAACTAAGGAACAACCTGCGCAAGGGAAGTCTGACCATGAAGCTGAAAATGGCCAGATGGGATATCGGTTCCTAGGAGAACTGTTGGATGCCGAATGGAATATGACAGAAAAAGAAAAGAAAGTTGGAAATCAGACAACTAAGTAATGCGGCAACCCTGAAGCTTATATATGAATACTCCGAACGACAAAGGCTTTGACTTAGCTGGGCTTTGCCCTCGGAAAGGGATATGCCCAAAAAAGTGAGCTGCCCGGAGGCAGCTCACCTTATCATCAAATTTCTCAGATCGGATTACTTGTTAACCCACTTTTTAGTTGTAGTATTCCAACCCAGGAGGTTTCCTTTTGCATCTTTAGCAGTGATCATACCACCATTGCTATACGTGATGCTTCCCAACTGTTGGATGTAGCTTGAACCAAATCCTTCTCCTTGCTCAACATTCTTCATCAAGATGGAAGAACGATTTACGGTCAGGGCTGCAGTAGCTTGAACTTCAAGTTCATCCAGCGTCAGCATGACGCCACCAGCTGCATTACCGCTACCGCTACCTACAATGCTAGTACCCTCTACAGTCAATTTTTTGAATGCAACACCAAGCGTACCCTTGATATCATAGAGGTTAGCTCCATTCTTCAGCACCACTTCTTTGTCCTTCAAGAACTCAAGGACTTTAGCAGAGCTGTTTTCATCAACATCAAAGCTTACGTCACTGCTGATTTCAATCGTCTTAACTTTGGAGAGATCAGCGTAAGTATCCATCAACTTAGCGAAAGTCTGGTTTTCTTTGAGTGCGACAACTTCAGCTGCAATGGGTTTCGGCCATTCTAACATTACGGGATCTTTCATTCTCCAGTCAACCAAAGCTGTAGACGAGTAAACATAACGCAAGTAAACCGTACCATTATTGTCCACAACAGCCTTCGTCTTGTCAACCAAGGGACTATCGTTTGCATCCGTTTCATACAATTCTGCTCTTGTGACTTCCATTGCCTTCAATACAGCATCGCTGCTGATGTGCAGTTCTGCATCCACTTCCTTCAGCAACTGCTTGTTGTAGCTGGCGAGAACAAAGCCACGAGAGTAGGCAAGCATCAAGCCAACATTTTCAGAAGTTTCCTGATCAAAATATACCAAGTTCACATTACCCTTGATGGTAGTCGTACCGGACTTCACAGCGATACTTTCATCATTGCCGCTCAGATCCACGTTGTTCAGTTCCAGAGCACCGTTGAACTCAACCAAAGTTGCGCTCGGGAACGCGATAGCTGCATCGTCACCACCGATGACACCGCCATTTTCCGTAGAACGGAGCTTGGTGATGGCACCCAAAGCAATGTCGCCATCGGCTGCAGGAGCCGTCACTTTACCACCATCCATCTGCAGGGCAGTGATTCCGGCTTTTGCGTCGCGGATTTCCTTGGCTGTGTTCTCGGCCTTCACGGCGTAAACTACATTACCAGCATTGGTAGTTGCTTGGAACTGCACATCAGCTTCGATATCGTCCGTGATGTCGATGATGGCATCGGCCTGGTTATTAACAACCACCATGGGACCTGCTTCTGCGCGGGCAATCAGCTTGCCGTATTCCTTGTTCACCAAACCGGAGAGGCGGCCATGGTTGTCGATAACGGCGGGCTCTACGTTCTCTTCGTTGTAACGGAGGTCGCCCAGCAGGTCGCCGTGAGTCGTACCCTTGTTGTAGAGATAAGTCTTGTCGTACTGGTCAGTGGTCAGACCGGACAGGTCAGCACCTTCGGCAATCGTGATGTAACCGCCGGCGTTGTTGTAGCTGCTTGCATTCAGCGTCACTTCGGCATTGACGTTCATCGCGCCTTCGTTGTTCTTGATCTGGAACTTCTTCACGGTGGCGTTGATGTTCAGCGTGCCTTCGTTGTCGTCGAATGCCACGTTGTCCTGACGCCAGTTGCCTTCGTTCACATCCAGAATGTCGCTGGTGATGTTCACCGTAGCGCCTTCAGCGATGCTGATGACTTGTGCTTCAACCTTTGCTTCCTGAGAGTTCATGCCGAATGCATCAGCATAAGCAATGGTATAATCACCGTTCACGAAAGACTTGCTGCCCAGTTCCAGTTCGCCTTCCACTTCCACGTTACCTTCTACGAGCACTTTATCCAAAATGTTCTTGGAAACGCCCTCGGCCAAAGTCACTTTGTAGTTTTCACCAGTTTCGATTTGCAGGTTGCTGCTCTTCCAGCCTTCGGACATCAGCATTTCGCTCATCTCTTCGTCCAGCACAACGTCAGCTTTCAAGTTAGCCTTGTAAATGCGGTTTAAGCCTTCGTTCCATTCGATGAGTTGCTTCAAGTCGTCCTCGTTGTAAATATCCAACTCAGAAGCACCCATTTTTATGGAGTTGGTGTGGAGCATCAAGGTTACTTTGTTGGCGCGGCCCGGACGAACGAAGGTAATAGGATTCTCAGCATTCACCGTAACGCCATTGCTCGAAGCATTCTTTACGTTCGTGATGTTGATAGGACCAGCAATACCACGGTCGGTATAAATCCAAGCATTGATGGCGTTGCCTTTTCCCTCATTACTTTCACTATTATAAATATAAGGAGTGGTCATTACCATCACCTGCAGTTCGCCACGAACGCCGATCTCCGGAGAATTCTCAATGGTAACCTCAGCGCGATGGCCGGACTCGGCTACGTTATTGATAATCTTGCGCAAAGCAGATTGACGCATGTAGTTGGCAGAACGACCGGTGTTGTTCACCCAATTGCCGCTTTTATACATTTCCCCGAACGGGTTGATGGCTTCCCAGATGACTTCACCATACTCGTTCCTGTTGCCAGAGTTCTTAACTTCCTCGTAGTTGGCGTAGTTAAAGAACTCATTTGTCTCGTCAGCGGTAGGCTGAGAAGTGCTCCACCATGCCACTTCATCCTTATTGATGTTATAATAAGGTTTCTTAACTGTGATGTTATTGAAGTCCTCGCCCACATATTTGGCTTGCGTGGGGTCAATCTTGATCAGCGTGGAGAAATCCGGAGATTCCAACACCACTTTCTTCACGGTGAAAGGCGTGTCGTCATTGTTCACAATGGTAATACCGATGCCGCCCAATACCGGGGTCAGCTCCAAGTTGGAGCTCATCACGTCATTGCCATCCGTGCCGGCAAAGATACGGGAGTAGCCGATGAAGAACTGGTTCGCAGCGTAAGCCGTAGCCACGTCCGTGCCGTTCTGTACCTGCTCGCCGATGCTGTGCACGGCCTCCCGGTTGCCCATATAGCTGGCAAACGGGAAAGTAAAGAAGTAGTTACCTTCCAACATCTTGGAGTTGGTTGTCCAAGTGCCGTCCTCTTGGCGTTCGAACGGATAGTCCGTGCTTACATAGTCCACGAGCTTATATCTCTCCGTCCAAGGCTTTTCGGCCCATTCCTCCAAGTCGTCAAACGGACGAACGGGTTCATTGTTGGCCCAATGTCCTCTGATTTCGTCCATCAGCAAGGCACCGATTTTGTCACCCTTCTGCCATTTGTAGCCATTTTCATAGCCAAGACGCGTATCAGTTCCGTCGCCCTCCAATACATTCAGAGTAACGCCCACTGTCGGACGAAGCGCAGCCTCGCCGTTCTGGACGCCTTGCCCGTTGCTAATGAAATCATCATTAGTACAAGCAGCGAACATCGCCATAAGCGCTGTTGTCATCAATACATGTTTTGTTCTCATTTTACTTGAATAAAAAGGATTAATAAAATTGCTTTTCTTACTTATTCTGTATTATTTCAGGATTTAGAAGGGGAATCCGCTAGTACCGTCATCGCCAAAGCTCGGGTCATTGGGATTATCCACGCTTGACTGGAATCCTTTCTCCACAGCAACCTCCAGAACCTCTACTTCCGGAGCCACATACATTTCTTTCTTTTCCATAAGTCTTTCTTGTTTTTAGTGTTAATAATATAAAGTTTGATTCTCTTCCGATGGGTTACACGATTCAGTTTCTGCGCCCATTGTCAAGAGGTTAGGGCGCGATTCAGGGTGCAAAGTAACGAAGTAATTTCCCGAATATGGGGAGCGAGGTAAAAAGTAGGGACAAGGGAGGAGGGACGAAGGAGAGGCGAAGAAAGATGCGGTGTAAGGCTTTATGAGTTATTCGACTAAACAAAAAACGGATGCAAGCCTGTCTGAACTTGCATCCGGGGTTCCGATAATTGGTTATCAGAAGAGGCTATTCTTCCAATTGGTTTATCTCCTCTTCGGACAAACCGCTGCACCGGGCGATGACATCGATAGGGACTCCGGCGGATTTCAATCGAAGGGCCATTTCTAATGCTTTTTCTATACGTCCTTCCTCCCTCGCTTTCTTCTCCGCCGTTTCAAGGACGTTTTTCCAGTCCCTCAAGGCTTTGAGGCTCTCCTCGTAGGCCTCGTATTCCGCCTTGTCGAACTTGGCGATCTCGGCGGCGTCGAAGAGCTTCGTGAACACGCGGTCCTTGAAGAACTGCTGCTCGCCGCGCTGCATCTCCATCAGGAACTTCTCACCGTACTCGTTCTCGCAGTACACGTCGAACACGGTGCGGCGGTCGGACTCGCCCGTGCCCAGGTGTTCGGTGTTCAGGTAGGTCAGCTCCTTGATCTATAAAGCCTTACAACACGCCAGACTTCCCGCCTGGCCATTGCCCCTCCGCCCCTCCTCCCTTGTCCCCACTTTTTACCCCACCTCCCATATTCGGGAAATTACTTCGTTACTTTGCACCCTGAATTGCGCCCTGAAACCCCTGAAACAGGGCGGAAAACGTAGTGCATAACCCATCGGAAAAGAGAATCAAAAATCATAGTATTAACATCTAAAAACAAGAAAGACTTATGGAAAAGAAAGAAATGTATGTGGCTCCCG
>JAHLFO010000100.1 GCA_018883785.1 Candidatus Bacteroides intestinipullorum | reverse complement strand
GCCGAGCGCCACATCACCATCATCCCCGAAATAGAGATGCCCGCCCACTCCGAAGAGGTACTGGCCGCCTATCCGGAAATGTCCTGCTCGGGCGAGCCGTACAAGAACGCCGAGTTCTGCATCGGCAACGAAAAAACCTTTGAATTCCTGGAGAATGTCCTGACAGAAGTCATGGAACTTTTCCCCTCGGAATACATCCACATCGGCGGCGATGAAGCCAACAAGAACCCGTGGAAGGCCTGCCCCAAATGCCAGCAGCGCATGAAGGACGAGGGGCTGAAGGACGTGGACGAACTGCAAAGTTACGCCATCCACCGCATGGAGGTATTCCTCAACAAGCACGGCCGCAAATTGCTGGGTTGGGACGAGATTATGCAAGGCGGACTGGCACCAAACGCCACCGTCATGTCCTGGCGCGGCGAGGAAGGCGGACTGAAGGCCGTCCGTTCGGGCCATCGCGCCGTGATGACACCGGCCGAGTTCTTCTACCTGGACTACTACCAGGATGCCCCCATCAGCCAGCCCGAGGCCATCGGCGGATACGTACCGCTGGAGAAGGTATATTCCTATGACCCCGTCAAGGCCGATTTCACCCCCGAAGAGAAAGCCTTGGTCTATGGTGTTCAGGCCAACCAATGGGCCGAATACATCTCCACGGACGAGCAATATGAATACATGATGTACCCGCGCCTGCTGGCCGTAGCCGAAGTGGGCTGGAGCGAACCGGAACGCAAGGATTTCGCCGACTTCCGCAACCGCGCATTGGTGGCCGTGGACTGGATGACCGCCAACGGTTACCACCCCTTCCCGCTGAAGGACGAAGTGGGGCACCGGCCTGAATCGCGCGAGCCCATCGAGCACCTGGCCCTGGGCAAGCCCGTCACCTACAACGCACCCTTCAACGAGACCTACAAGGCCGCTGGCGACAAGAGCCTGACGGACGGCCTGCGCGGCGACTGGACCTACTCGGACGGACGCTGGCAGGGATTCATCTCGCGCAACCGTCTTGACGTGACCATCGACCTGGGCGAGGAGACGCAGATTGGCAGCATCGGCGCCGACTTCATGCAGGCTGCCGGACCGGAGGTCTTCCTGCCGGCCGAGGTCATCATCTCCGTCTCCAATGACGGACAGAAGTTCAAGCGGCTGAAACGCGAAAAACACAAAGTGAGCCGTGAACCGGGCTTCGCCTTCGCCAACCATACGTGGAAGGGAAAAACCAAAGCTCGCTATGTCCGCGTACAGGCCCGTTCGGGCAAAGAGCTGGGCGGATGGATCTTCACGGACGAAATCGTAGTGCTGCCCCCCGCTGCCGGAAAGTAGCCGAAAGAGGTATATACCTGCCCGCGGACGCAGGCATAGGTAAGCACGGACGCAGGCATAGGTAAGCACGGGCGCAGGCATGGGTAAGCGCGGACGGAGACATACCCGCCCGGATGCCCGCCCAAAGCGTCTATTTCATGCCGGATGCAACAGTTTCCCGCATAGCTCGAAATCTGTCATTTTGCCAACGCAGATCCCGTCAAAACCCGAATTAAAGCAAGCATAAATCCACAAACGCTTCTGATGAGGCACAAATCTGTGGATTTATGCTTGCTTTGTGTTTCGCTCCACCACGATTTGGCTGCGATTTTCTCCGCCATCCGTCCCGCTGCCCGTAAATAAAGCCGGGAAAATGCAACAGAATACGTCCGATGGCCGACATTCCCCAACTTTTTCTTACCTTTGCACGTACTAAATAAACATCGGACGAATGGAATTCAATTACGACGTTATTGTGATCGGTGCAGGCCACGCCGGATGCGAGGCCGCCTCGGCGGCTGCCCGCCTCGGATCGAAGACCTGCCTCATCACCATGGACATGAACAAGATTGCCCAAATGAGTTGCAACCCCGCCGTGGGTGGCATCGCCAAGGGACAAATCGTACGCGAGATAGACGCACTGGGCGGATTCACCGGTCTCATAACCGACCGCACCGCCATCCAGTTCCGCTTGCTCAACCGCTCGAAAGGTCCCGCCATGTGGAGCCCACGCGCCCAATGCGACCGCAACAAATTCATCTGGGCCTGGCGCGAAGTGCTGGAGAACACACCCAACCTGCACATCTGGCAAGACACCGTCCGCCAACTGCTGGTGGAGGACGGCGAGGTACGGGGCGTGCTCACCGTGTGGGGCGTGACCTTCCGGGCGAAATGCGTGGTGCTGACCGCCGGAACTTTCCTCAACGGCCTGATGCACATCGGCCGCGTCATGCTGCCGGGCGGGCGCATCTCCGAGCCGGCCTCGTACGAATTGACCGAATCCATCGCCAGTCATGGCATCGAATTCGGCCGAATGAAGACAGGGACACCCGTGCGCATAGACGGACGGAGCGTGCATTACGAGGACATGGAAGCCCAGGACGGAGAGAATGATTTCCATAAATTCTCCTTCCTCGACACGGGCATCCACCCCTTGCGCCAACTGCCGTGCTGGAGCTGCTTCACCAACGAAGCAGTACACGAGGTGTTGCGTCGCGGCCTGCCCGATTCCCCCCTTTTCAACGGACAGATCCAAAGCATCGGCCCACGCTATTGCCCCAGCATCGAGACCAAGATAGTCACCTTCCCGGACAAGCCGCAACACCAGTTGTTCCTGGAGCCGGAGGGCGAAAGCACGCAAGAGTACTACCTCAACGGCTTCTCCTCCTCCCTGCCGATGGAAATACAAATCGAGGCGCTGAAGCAAATTCCCGCCTTCCGCGACTTGGTCGTATACCGTCCGGGCTATGCCATCGAGTACGACTACTTCGACCCCACCCAACTGAAGCACACGTTGGAATCGAAGAAAGTGAAGAACTTCTTCCTCGCCGGACAAGTCAACGGCACCACGGGCTATGAGGAAGCTGCGGGGCAAGGCATCATCGCCGGCATCAACGCCCACATCAATTGCCACGGTGGCGAACCGTTCACCCTGGGACGAGACGAAGCCTACATAGGCGTGCTGATAGACGACTTGGTGACGAAAGGCGTGGACGAGCCTTACCGGATGTTCACGTCGCGCGCCGAATACCGCATCCTGCTCCGGATGGATGATGCGGACATGCGCCTGACGGAGAAATCATGGCATCTGGGCCTGGCCTCGGAAGAACGCCATGCCCTGCTGCAAAGCAAACGCGAAGCCATCCGCCGCATCGTGGACTTCACCCGCACGTACTCCATCAAACCGGCACTTATCAACGGCTTCCTCGAAACATTGGGCACCACACCCCTTCGCCAAGGCTGCAAACTGGTGGACCTCATCAACCGGCCGCAAGTGACGCTGAAGAACATCGCTACGCAAATTCCCGCCTTCCAACGCGAACTGGATCGCCTGACCGACCGCAAAGAGGAAATCATCGAGGCTGCGGAAATTCTGCTCAAGTACGAAGGCTACATCGGCCGCGAACGTATCATCGCAGACAAACTGGCCCGGCTGGAATCCATCAAGATCAAAGGCCGCTTCGACTACAACAGCCTGCAATCGCTCTCCACAGAAGCACGGCAGAAGCTCACCAAGATTGACCCGGAGACCATCGCACAAGCCAGCCGCATCCCCGGCGTATCCCCCAGCGACATCAACGTCCTCTTGGTGCTCTGCGGACGATGAGAGGCGCATGGGTTCCACGTGAAACAAAAAGTTGAATAAACCCTATAAAATAACTGAATATGAGCAAAGAAACACTTCTGAAAAGCATCCGGACAATACCCGATTACCCTAAACCGGGCATCTTGTTCTACGATGTGACCACCCTCTTCAAAGACCCGGTAGCCTTGCGCACTGCAGCCGACATTCTATACGAAATGTACAAGGACAAAGGCATCACCAAGGTGGCCGGCATCGAATCGCGCGGCTTCATTCTGGGTGCCATCCTGGCCGAGAAGCTGGGCGCTGGTTTCATCATGGTACGGAAGCCGGGCAAGCTGCCTGCCGAGACCATCGAGATCAGCTACGCCAAGGAATACGGTACGGACACCATCCAAATCCACAAAGACGCCATCGGGCCGGATGACGTCGTCCTGCTGCACGATGACCTGCTGGCCACGGGCGGCACGATGCACGCCGCCTGCGAGATGGTACACACGATGCACCCCAAAAAGATCTACGTCAACTTCCTCATCGAACTGGAAGCCCTCAACGGACGAGAAATGTTCGGCAACGACGTAGAGCTGGACACGGTGCTTGCCGTTTAATCCTATCCGGCGCGGATCAGGCGGTCTCCACGGGAAAGTTCCCGTCTCAATGGCAGCGCCCGCTTGACCCGCGCCTAAAACCAACGCACTATGGACGAACTCAAGGCCAACGACTACCTGCGGGGCATCGTGCTCAACCTGCCAGAAAGTCCCGGCATCTACCAATACCTGAACAGCGAGGGCACCATCATCTACGTAGGCAAAGCAAAGAACCTGAAGCGGCGCGTCTCTTCCTACTTCAACCGCGAGCACGAACCGGGCAAGACGCGCGTCCTGGTCAGCAAGATAGCCGACATCCGGTACATCGTGGTGAAAACAGAGGAAGACGCCCTGCTGCTAGAGAACAACCTCATCAAGAAATACAAGCCGCGCTACAATGTCTTGCTGAAAGACGACAAGACCTACCCCTCCATCTGCGTGCAGAACGAATGGTTCCCCCGCGTATTCCGCACGCGGAAAATCATCCGCAACGGTTCCACCTACTTCGGGCCATACAGCCACGTGCCGACCATGTATGCATTGCTGGACCTTATCAAGCACCTGTTCCCGCTACGGACGTGCCACCACAACCTGACGCCGGAAAACATCCGGGCAGGAAAGTTCCAAGTGTGCCTGGAATATCACATCAAGAACTGCGCAGGCCCCTGCATCGGCAAGCAGTCGCATGAAGAATACATGCAGAACATCGCCCAGATCAAGGAAATCCTGAAGGGCAACACGCGGGACATCGAGCAGCAGCTCTACCAGCAGATGCAGGATTTGGCCGCAGAGATGAAATTTGAGGAGGCGCAAAAGGTGAAAGAGAAATACCTGCTGCTGGAGAATTATCGGTCGAAATCGGAAGTCGTCAGCCACGTGCTGCACAACATCGACGTGTTCTCCATCGAAGAAGACAACGATGAAAACGCAGCTTTTATCAACTACCTGCACATCACGAACGGAGCCGTCAACCAAGCCTTCACCTTCGAATACAAGAAACAACTGAACGAAAGCAAGGAGGAACTGCTGGCGATGGGCATCGTCGAGATGCGCGAACGCTACAAGAGCCATTCGCGCGAGATCATCGTCCCCTTCCCCCTCGACATCGAGCTGAAAGATGTCGTTTTCACCGTGCCGCAACGGGGAGACAAGAAGACCTTGCTCAACCTCTCCATCCTGAACGTGAAGCAATACAAGGCAGACCGCCTGAAACAAGCCGAGAAGCTGAATCCCGAGCAACGCACCACCCGGCTGCTGAAGGAAATCCAGGAAGCGTTGCACCTGGATCGATTGCCTATCCGCATCGAATGCTTCGACAACTCCAATATCCAAGGCGCTGACCCCGTGGCGGGATGTGTGGTCTTCGTCAAAGGAAAGCCGTCCAAAAAGGACTACCGCAAGTACAATATCAAGACGGTAGAGGGACCGGACGACTATGCCTCGATGCAAGAGGTCGTCAGACGACGTTATCAGCGTGCCATAGAGGAGAACACGCCCCTGCCCGACCTTCTGATCACCGACGGTGGAAAAGGGCAAATGAGCGCCGTAAAAGAGGTGTTGGACGAGCTTCATCTGGACATCCCCATCGCCGGCCTGGCCAAGGACAACCGGCACCGCACGTCGGAGCTGCTGTTCGGCAGCCCGGCGCAAGTCATCGGCATGAAGCAGACCAGCCCGCTCTTCAAGCTGCTGACACGCATCCAGGACGAGGTACACCGCTATGCCATCACCTTCCACCGCGAGAAGCGCAGCAAACGTCAGATAGCCTCGGAACTGGATGACATCAAAGGCATCGGTCCCAAAGCCAAAGAAGCCCTGCTAAAGGAATTCAAGAGCGTGAAACGCATCCGCGAGGCCGGACATGAAGCACTGGCTGCCATCGTGGGCGAAGCCAAAGCAAAGGCATTGGAAACGCATTTCGAGGCAAATTCTGCGCCCGACCCGATTGCTGCATCCAAAGAATTCGTACCTTTGCCCACGGATAATATCAATCAAACCACCGAACAGAAATGAGAGTAGTCATACAACGCACGACACACGCTTCCGTCACCATCAACGGCCAGCAGAAGTCCGCCATTGGGAAAGGAATGCTGATACTGGTCGGCATCGAAGACAGTGACGACACGGAGGACATCGACTGGCTGTGCCGTAAGATAGTCAATCTGCGCATCTTTGACGATGAAAACGGCGTGATGAACCGATCCATCTTGGAGACAAAGGGCGACATCTTGGTCGTCAGCCAATTTACCTTGCACGCTTCCACCAAGAAAGGCAACCGCCCCTCGTACATCCGCGCCGCAAGGCCCGAAATCTCTGTCCCGCTTTACGAACAATTCTGCTCAGCACTCGGCCTGGCCTTGGGCAAGCCCGTCGAAACGGGTGAATTCGGCGCTGACATGAAAGTAGAGCTGCTGAACGACGGCCCTGTGACCATCTGTATCGACACCAAAAACAAAGAATAGGAACTATGACACTGGAAGAAGCACAACAACAAGTGGACGCCTGGATCCGCACCTACGGCGTGCGCTACTTCAGCGAACTGACCAACATGGCCGTACTGACCGAAGAAGTAGGCGAACTGGCCCGCGTCATGGCCCGCCGCTACGGCGACCAATCGTTCAAGGCTGGCGAAAAAGACAACTTGGAAGAAGAGCTGGCAGACGTGTTGTGGGTCCTGCTCTGCATCGCCAACCAGACGGGCGTCAGCCTGACCGACGCCTTCGCAAAGACCTTGCAGAAGAAGACCGACCGCGACCGCGCCCGGCATATCAATAACCCCAAACTAAAAGGAGACAACCATGCAAACGAATGAAACCACCCAAAGCAAGTATGATGCCGCTCTGGGCAAGTACGACATCCAGCTGGACGATGCTGCCATCGCCGCAAAAGTGGCCGAAATCATCACAAAGAAGCGTGAAGAATACGACACGCCGGAGGTGAAAAAATTCCTCTTCAACTGCATCGACCTCACCACCCTGCGCAGCGAGGACAACGATGAAAGCGTGATGCGCTTCACACAAAACGTCAACCGCTTTGACGAGGAGTATCCCGACTTGAAGAATGTGGCTGCCATCTGCGTCTACCCCAACTTTGCCGAAATCGTGCGCGATACGTTAGAGGTAGAAGACGTGCAGATAGCCTGCGTATCGGGTGGATTCCCCTCATCGCAGACCTTCCCGGAAGTGAAAATCGCCGAAACGGCCATGGCCTTGGCAGACGGAGCCTCTGAAATAGATATTGTCATCTCCGTGGGCAAATTCCTGGCGGGCGACTATGAAGCGATGTGCGATGAAATCGAGGAATTGAAGGAGACATGCAAGACGCACCGCCTGAAAGTCATCTTGGAAACGGGTGCACTGAAGACAGCAACGAACATCAAGAAAGCCTCCATCCTGGCCATGTATGCAGGTGCGGACTTTATCAAGACATCCACGGGCAAACAACAACCTGCCGCCACACCGGAAGCCGCCTATGTGATGTGCCAAGCCATCAAGGAATACTACGAACAGACAGGACGCCGCGTGGGCTTCAAGCCGGCAGGCGGATTGAACACCGTGGAAGATGCTCTCACCTACTACACCATCGTCCGTGAAGTGCTGGGCGAAGAGTGGCTGAACAACTTCTACTTCCGCCTGGGCACAAGCCGCCTGGCCAATCTGCTGCTCTCAGACATCTTGGGACAGGAAACGAAGTTCTTCTGAACCGGTAGTACACAAAGGCGCGGATTACGCAGAAGTCTCACGGTGAATAAACCACCCGTGTTTCTCCACGTAATCCGCGCCTTTTTATGTAGAATAGGCCGAAATCGCCTTTATTTCTCCCTTTCCACCACGTAATTGATGTAAGCCGCCAAGGCGTCCGTCACATCATTGGCAGGAGCGAACGACAAAAGTTCCAACGCCTTGTCCCGGTAATTATCCATCTTCTGAATGGCATACTCGATACCGCCATGTTGCTTGGCAAAAGTGATCAAACGGGCGATTTCATCCGCCGTGGCTTTGCCTGCCTTGACTCGTACAGCCAAAGCTGAAGCCTCTTCATCACAAGTAGAATTGAGCGCATAGAGCACTGGCAGGGTCAGTTTGCCTTCCAGCATGTCATTGCCCGTAGGCTTGCCTATCTCCTTGCTTTCATAATAATCGAAGATATCGTCACGAATCTGGAAACAAAGGCCGATATACTCGCCAAAACGGCGCAGGAACTCAGTCTTCTCCGCATCGGCCCCGACCGACAAGGCTCCCGCCTTGGTACAAGCGGCAAAAAGGGCTGCCGTCTTCTTATGAATAACCTCGAAATAAACCTCCTCGGAGAACTTCTCGTTGCGGACATTAGAGAGCTGCAACAACTCCCCTTCGGCCAACTCACGGCCCAGTGCAGATATGAGGTCGACAATGCCAAGGCTGCGCGTCAGTCCGGCTTGTACCAATGCTGTTGCCAAGAGATAATCGCCGGCGAGGACTGCCACTTTGTTGTTGAACAGGGCATTCACCGACAGCTGCCCGCGACGTTCCGTGCTGTCATCCACCACATCGTCGTGTACCAGACTGGCCGTATGCAGCAACTCCAGCGATGCAGCCGCATGAAGGGTAGCGGGCTTGACCTCGTCCAGCAACTTGGCGGCCAGCAAGACCAGCATCGGGCGCATCATCTTCCCGTTCTTTTGCCGGATGTGCGCAATGACTTGTTGCAGCAAAAGATTGGAGCTGGAAAGCGATTCCCCAAACAAACGCTTGAAGTCCTCCATCTCCCCGATAATCGGTGCAATAATTAAAGATGAACGGTCCATATACAGATATTTGAGCACAAAAGTAATAATAAAACGGCGAATACGGTATTTTCTTTGTACTTTTACCACGAAAAAAAAGACAAATCTATGAATTTAACCGACAAACTCTTCCTGTTAGACGCGTATGCGCTAATCTACCGCGCTTATTATGCGTTCATCAAGAACCCGCGCGTCAACTCCAAAGGGGTCAACACTTCGGCCGTGATGGGCTTCGTCAACACGCTCGAGGAGGTGCTGAAAAAAGAGAACCCCACCCATATCGGTGTAGCTTTCGACCCGGCAGGACCCACATTTCGCCACGAAGCATACGCCCAATACAAAGCCCAGCGCGAGGAGACGCCGGAGACTATCCGCCTCTCTGTGCCCATCATCAAGGACATTATCCGAGCCTACCGCATCCCTATCTTGGAGGTACCCGGCTATGAAGCCGACGACGTCATCGGTACCTTGGCCACCGAAGCCGGACGACGTGGCATCCCGACGTACATGATGACCCCGGACAAGGACTATGGTCAACTGGTAGGTGGCACGGTATACATGTACCGCCCCAAACATACCGGCGGCTTTGAAATCATGGGACCGGAAGAGGTAAAGGCCAAGTTCAGTATCGCAGACACCAGCCAAGTCATCGACATGCTGGGCCTGATGGGCGATGCGGCGGACAACATCCCCGGCTGCCCTGGCGTAGGTGAAAAGACTGCACAGAAACTCATTGCCCAATTCGGCAGCATCGAGAACCTGCTGGAGCACGCCGAAACATTGAAGGGCGCACTGCGAAACAAAGTCGAAGCCAACAAGGAACAAATCCGATTCTCCAAATTCCTGGCTACTATCAAGACCGATGTACCCATCGAACTGGACATGGATGCCTTGGTACGCAAGGAACCCGACGCGGAAGCCCTGCGCCAGATTTTCAACGAACTGGAGTTCCGCACGCTGGCCGACCGTATCCTCCGGAAATCCGCTCCTACCCCTGTAGCCGATGCCGGCCCGCTCTTTGCCCAATCGGAAACCGCCGTCCAAGGCGATTTGTTTGCGATTTCTCCGACCGAGAGGACGAACGATGCCGAAAATCAAAATCTCGATAGCCTTGAAACGTGCCCAGCAGACTATCAATTGATTGATACCGAGGATGAAATCCGTAATTGGGTTCAAAAGTTGCTGACAACGAAAATTCTCTCAATAGACACGGAGACAACAAGTACCGAGCCGATGGAGGCCGAACTGGTGGGTGCCAGCTTCAGCGATGCCGAAGGTCGAGCCTGGTATGTCCCCTTCCCGTCTGACCGGTCAGCAGCCCTGCGACGGGCCGAACTCCTGCGCCCTCTCTACGAGAATCCGCAAAGCCTGAAGGTGGGACAGAACATCAAGTACGACCTCATCGTCCTCCACAACTACGGCATCAACGTGGCGGGTCCCTTATTCGACACCATGCTGGCCCACTACGTCCTGCAACCCGAACTGCGGCACAACATGGACTACCTGGCCGAAGTCTACTTACACTACCGCACCATCCATATCGACCAACTCATCGGGCCGCGCGGCAAAGGACAGAAATCCATGCGCGACCTGCCACCTGCCGACGTCTACCGCTACGCCTGCGAAGACGCCGACATCACTCTCCGCCTGAAAAACGTGCTGGAGCGGGAAATGGAAGTCCACAACGCCTCCCGCCTGTTCTACGAAATCGAAATGCCCCTTGTGCCCGTCCTGGTCAACCTGGAGACAAACGGCGTGCGCATCGACACGGAAGCCTTGCACGAGACATCGCGCCTCTTCAGTGCTCGCCTGGCAGAGATCGAGCAGGACATCTACCGCCTGGCGGGCGAAACCTTCAACATCGCCTCGCCACGACAAGTAGGTGAAGTACTCTTCGACCACCTGAAGATTGCCGACAAACCTAAGAAGACCAAGACCGGCCAGTACGTCACCTCCGAAGAAGTATTGGAAAGCCTCAGCACGAAACACCCCGTGGTGAGCCGCATCCTGGAACATCGTGGTTTGAAGAAACTGCTGGGCACCTACGTCGATGCCCTGCCCCAGCTCATCAACCCGCGCACAGGACGCATCCACACCTCGTTCAACCAAGCCGTCACTGCTACCGGCCGACTTAGCTCCAGCAACCCCAACCTACAGAACATCCCCGTGCGCGATGATGACGGCAAGGAAATCCGCAAGGCATTCATCCCGGACGATGGATGCGAGTTCTTCTCGGCGGACTATTCACAGATTGAGTTACGCATCATGGCCCACCTCAGCGGCGACGAGCACATGATCGAGGCATTCCGTAGCGGGCACGACATCCACGCCGCCACCGCTGCAAAGATATATAAGGTAGAGATTGACCAAGTGAGTGCGGACATGCGACGCAAGGCCAAGACGGCCAACTTCGGCATCATCTACGGCATCTCCACCTTCGGGCTGGCCGAGCGCATGGGCGTGTCGCGCCAGGAGGCCAAGGAGCTTATCGAGGGCTACTTTGCCACCTATCCCAAAGTGAAAGCCTACATGGACCGCAGCATCGAGATAGCCCGCACGCAGGGCTACGTGGAGACCCTCTTCCACCGCAAGCGATTCCTGCCGGACATCACGTCGCGCAACGCCACCGTCCGCGGCTATGCCGAGCGAAACGCCATCAACGCTCCCATACAAGGCAGTGCGGCAGACATCATCAAGGTGGCCATGGCACGAATCTACCGCCGCTTCACGGAGGAGGGATTGCGAGCCAAGATGATTCTGCAAGTACACGACGAACTGAACTTCAGCGTCCCGCTGGAAGAGAAGGAGCACGTGCAACAGATTGTACTGGAAGAGATGGAAAACGCCTGCCCCATGCAGGTACCCCTCAAGGCCGACTGCGGCTGGGGACGAAACTGGCTGGAAGCCCATTAATCCCCGCAAACACATAGAAACTAAGAGAGGGCGTGTCAATCCACTGCATTGACACGCCCTCTCTTTTGGGGTTACACATAATCCGATTCGCTCACCGCTTCTCGCTGCTGCCGATGGCGTTCCACACCAGCGCACTCACCGCCGCACCCACAAACGGAGCCACGATGAAAAGCCACAACTGGGCCAACGCCCGTCCACCCTCAAACAGAGCCGGGCCAATGCTTCGTGCAGGATTGACCGAAGTACCCGTGATGGGAATGCAGACGATATGGACCAGCACCAGTGTCAAGCCTATGGCCAGTCCGGCCAGATTGCCTGCCCCCTTCTTGCCGTCCGTCGTGCCCAACACCACCAAGACAAAGATGAACGTGAACACCGCCTCGGCCAAGAATGCCTGAAGCATCATGCCATCCGCATACGAGTTGCTCCCCGTAGCTGTCGGCCCGCCATGCGCCCCCGTGGCCACCAAAGCCCACAAGATGGCCGAACCGATGACTGCACCAATCACCTGAAACAGCATATACATCGCCGCATCCTTGCCGCTCATCCGTCCGGACAGCCAGACACCCAACGTGATGGCGGGATTGATATGACAACCCGATATGCCACCGATGGTATAGGCCATGGCCACCACAGCCAAGCCGAAGGCCAAAGCCACACCCAAAGTTCCGACACCTGCGCTCACCGCGCCTGCGGCATGACCTGCAAAGACCGCACTGCCGCAACCCATCAACACGAGGACCATGGTCCCCACCATTTCTGCCATGTACTTTTTCATAAACCTGATGATTTAAAAGTTAATTCGCACCAAAGATAACAATTTTGCAGAAAAGGTTGTTCACGAAGGCAAGATTTTTATCAGGCTGTCAGCAGGACGCACTCCGTGCAAACCCTTTCTTGAACAGCCACGTCGCCGCCCAATAGAGCACGAAGGCAGACAGGAAGCCGGCAATGGCATCGATGACATAATGTGCCTGGATATACACCGTCGCGCCACACAGCAGCAGATAGAGCGGCAACAGGCATACGAACAGATACTTGCTGCCCCGCCATGCCATGATCATCAGGATGGTGGAGATACCCACGTGCGAACTGGGGAAAGCCGCCGTAGGGCGCTCGCCCACTTGCTGCGAACTCTCCACCAGACTGTAGAAGAAGCCATGCTCGTAGCCGGGACCCGGCAGCAACTCCCGATGGTGGTTGAAGTAATCGCCGATGGCGGGGAAGACTCCCTGCGCCACGTTGTCCGCACCGATGGCCGGGAAGTAGAACTGCGGCCCCGCCACAGGCAGGAAGATATAGATGAGGTAGTAAATGAAGAACGACGTGATGATGACAAAGGAAATCTTCTCCAGCAGGTCGTAGCGGTAAATGAAGTACCACAACACGACGACGAGCATCATCGGATAGTAGAAGAAGTAGCCCAGATTGAGCGGCTCGCTGACCCACATCTCGGGCAAGCATTGGCTGAACCAGATGGCCGGCTGCCCGCCGAAGAGGCTTTGCTCTGCCGCCGCAAAGAGGTGGTCCAGGTTGGGGAACAGGCGATTGAACTCGTACGTGTCCGGATACCAATAGGACAGCAACGACATCTGTACCACCACCCGCACGAAGGAAGCAAACTTGCATGGTGCCAGCCGATAGAGGTACATCAGCACGAAGGTGACGGCGGCAATGAGCACGCGGTCCCACAACATCGACGCCGGATGGTCCATCCGGTCGTAGAGGAGGACAATCAGCAACGACGTCAGCAGGTTGTATATCAGCGAAATCTTCTCTATCGCGAACAGCCCCTTGTAGGTCTCCACGCGCTTGAATATGTCTATAACCATCCGTTTTCCTTATACCACGCCACGGCCAGGCGCACGCCCCGGTCCAGGTCGTAAGCGGGGGCATAGCCCAGCTCGCGGACCGCGGGGCCGATGTCGCACCGCCAGTTGCGCTGTTTCATAATGTGATACTTGTCGCGGTTGAGCGTGCTGGTCTTGTGATGCCGCTTCGCCCACCATTCCGCGCACAAAGATACGGTTTTTAATGCAAACAAAGGAAATTTCAGACGGATAACCCACGGATTTCCCATTTCACGGATCAGCAGGTCGGAGAAGGTGCGGCTGCTGTACACCTGCCCGTCGGACAGGAAGTAGGCACGGCGCATCACTCCCTTCTCGATGGCGAGGAAGACGGCCTGCACCACATCGGCCACGTAGACAAAGGTCAGGTCCTGGCGACGGAATCCGGCAGCCACATCCACATGTTGACGGATGCTCTGCGCCATGACGTAGTAATCCCGTTCGCGGGGACCGTAGACGCCCGTGGGACGGAAGATGACATAGGGAAACCCATCGAGGCTTTGCAGGTATTGCTCGGTCTTCAACTTGCTGCGTCCGTAGGCGGTGTTGGGACAGGGCGTGTCGGTCTCCAAGATGGGACGATAGTCACGCTCGTGCACAGGACCGAAGACACTGAGCGTGCTGATGAAGATGAACTGCCGGGGCACGAGATCCAGCTCGCGCAGGGCGTCGATGAAGTCGCACGTCTGACGATGGTTCACACGCTCGAAGTCGGCGGGATCAATGCACTTGGTGACGCCCGCACAATGGACGATGTAGTCAAAGCGTTCCTGCTCGGCAAGCTGACGGCGCAGGGCATCGGGCCGGCCAAAGTCCAGCTCGAGAAAGCGGATACGCGGATCCTGAAGGTAGGCCCGGCTACTCGTGGCACGGACGCCCGCCCAGGTTTCAAAACCCCGGCGCACGGCTTCTTCCACCAGAAAACTGCCGATGAAGCCACTGGCACCGGTGATGAGGATGCTGCCGCCCGATTCTTCATTCTTCATTCTTCATTCTTTATTTAATCGGTTCTACATGAATACTGATATACGTCCCTTTGCCAAACTCCTCGCGCAGGCGCTGCTCGATGATGGTTGCCCGGCGGTGTGCTTCCTCCAGCGACAGGCTGCCGTCCATGCGGACATGCAGGTCGATGGAACAGTTGTTGCCGATGCGGCGCGTGCGCAGGTGATGGGGCGAGGTTACGCCGGGATAAGAGAGGACTATCTCGTTGATGCGGTCCTCTACTTCAGGGGGCAGCGATTTCTCCAGCAGCTCGTTCATCGAGGGCACCAGGAGCTTGACAGACACCTTCATGATGAAGAAGCTGACAATGACGGCGGCTATCGGGTCGAGCACCCGCCAGCGGTCGCCCAGCAGGATGGCGCCGCCGATGCCCACAGCGGTACCGATGGACGAAAAAGCGTCGCTGCGATGGTGCCAGGCGTTGGCCACAACAGCCTGCGACTGTACGTTGCGCCCCACGTAGACCGTATATTGATAGAGAGCCTCCTTGGAGACAATGGAAACAAGGGCGGCCACCAAGGCCAGCATGCCCGGACTGGGCAACGTGCCCCCCTGGATGACGTGCCAGATGGACTGCGCCCCGTTCCACAGGATGCCCAATCCCACCACAAAAAGGCAAAGCCCGATGATGGCGGTGGCCAGCGTCTCATACTTGCCGTGGCCGTAGTCATGACCGACATCTTCGGGCTTGGACGACAAGCGGACGAATACCAGCACGATGATGTCCGTCACGAAGTCCGAAAGCGAGTGCACGGCATCGGCCAGCATCGCTGCGCTATGTCCCGCAATGCCGGCAAAGAACTTGAAGAGCAGCAACACGAAGTTGACCACGCTGCCCACAAGGGTCACACGATAAATTTTGCGCTCGCGCGAAGACGTATTTTCAGTAGAAGCTTTCATAATGCATCGCCCTTTCTCTGATAAAAAATAAGCGGGGGCAAAGATAATACATCCGCACGGATTGAACGAATCTCGCCGGTGAAAATCAGCAGGCAGGCAGTACCAACTTGACTCCCCGGCTTTGGTAGTCACACTCCCAAGCTCTGGGAGGCATGCTTCCAAGACCTGGGAGTCACGCTCCCAAGCCTTGGGAGGCACACTACCAGGCACCGCTATCCGGCCAACGGGCAGCCGCTTTACATTTTTAAGGCCGGAAATGAACGAAAAACAGCAGGAATTTGTTTACTTTGCAAAGGTATAACACTACATAACACTATGGGCAAGAAGAAAGACAAACGAGAAAAGAAAGCGGGCAAACGCATGAACAAGAAGCAGCTGGCCGCCCTGCTGATGGACTATTTCCACGAGAAAGGCAACGAAAGCGTGTCGCTGAAAAAGATATTCGAGCAACTGCGCCTCACCACGCATCCCCTGAAGATGCTGTGCATGGACCTGCTGGCCGACCTGAAAGAAGACGACTACATCACCGAGACGGAGCACCACGTCTACCGCCTGCACCAGCGCGGCGTGGAGATGACGGGCCGCTTCGTCCGCAAGAACAACGGCAAGAACTCCTTCATCCCCGACGACGGGGGCGACCCCATCTTCATCGCTGAACGCAATTCTGCCCACGCCATGAACAACGACCGCGTACGCATCGCCTACTACGCCAGACGGCGCGGCAAGACGGCCGAGGGCGAAGTGCTGGAGATACTGGAACGCGCCAACGACAGCTTCGTGGGCACGCTGGAGGTGACCAAAGGCTATGCCTTCCTGCTGACCGAAAACCGCACGCTGGCCAACGACATCTTCATCCCCAAGGACAAGCTGAAAGGCGGACGAACAGGCGACAAGGCCGTGGTGAAAATCATCGAATGGCCAGACAAGGCCAAGAACCCCATCGGACAGGTGATTGACATCCTGGGCCGCGCGGGCGACAACAACACCGAGATGCACGCCATCCTGGCGGAATTCGGACTGCCCTACTCCTACCCGGAGAACGTGGAAGCCGCAGCAGACAAGATTCCTGATGCAATCCCCGCCGAAGAGATTGCCAAGCGCGAGGACTTCCGCCGCGTCACCACCTTCACCATCGACCCCAAGGACGCCAAGGACTTCGACGACGCCCTGTCCATCCGCAGCCTGGGCGGCGGCCAGTGGGAGGTGGGTGTACACATCGCCGACGTCACCCACTACGTCAAGGAAGGCACCGTCATCGACAAAGAGGCCGAACGGCGTGCCACGTCCGTCTACCTCGTGGACCGCACCATCCCGATGCTGCCCGAACGCCTCTGCAACCTGCTCTGCTCCCTTCGCCCGGACGAGGAGAAGCTGGCCTACAGCGTCATCTTCCAGATGAACGACAAGGCTGAGGTGCAGGCATCGCGCATCGTCCACACCGTCATCAAGAGCGACCGCCGCTTCACCTACGAAGAGGCACAACAGGTCATCGAGACGGGTGAAGGAGACTATAAATATGAATTGCTGGAGCTGGACCGCCTGGCCAAGCAGCTGCGCGAACGGCGCATGGCGGGCGGCGCGCTGGAGTTCGACCGCGTGGAGGTGAAATTCGAGATTGACGAGAAGGGCAAGCCGTTGCGCGTCTACTTCAAGGAGTCAAAAGATGCCAACAAGCTGGTGGAGGAATTCATGCTGCTGGCCAACCGCACCGTGGCCGAGGCCATCGGCAAGGTGCCCAAGGGCAAAAAGGCGAAGGTATTCCCCTACCGCATCCACGACCTGCCCGACCCCACCAAGCTGGACACGCTGGCGCAGTTCATCGCCCGCTTCGGCTACAAACTGCGCACGGCAGGCAACCGGAACGACCTCTCGAAATCCATCAACCGGATGCTGGATGACGTCAAGGGCAAGAAGGAGCAGAACCTCATCGAGACGGTCTCCATCCGTGCCATGCAGAAGGCATGCTACTCCACGCACAACATCGGGCACTACGGCCTGGGCTTTGAATACTACACACACTTCACCTCGCCCATCCGACGCTATCCGGACATGATGGTCCACCGCTTGCTGACGAAGTACCTGGACGAGCACGGACGCACGGTCAGCGAGAAGAAGTACGAGGCCCTGTGCCAGCACAGCAGTGCCATGGAACAACTGGCCGCACAGGCCGAACGGGCCAGCATCAAGTACAAGCAAGTGGAGTTCATGCAGGAACACGTGGGACAGGTGTACGACGGGGTCATCTCCGGCGTCACCGAGTGGGGTCTCTACGTGGAGCTAAACGAGAACAAATGCGAAGGCATGATCCCCATCCGCGACCTGGACGACGACTACTACGAATACGACGAGAAGAACTACTGCCTGCGCGGACGGCGCAAAAAGCACGTCTACAACCTGGGCGATGCCGTCAGCATCAAGGTGGCACGCGCCAACCTGGAGAAGAAGCAGCTGGACTTTACCCTGGCGTGACCGTGCCGGACTGGCGCCGCAGGTATTCGGAGGGGTTTATTAACATCTGGACTAATCCTCCACGGACAACGGCGACCCTCGTCGCCAATCTCTTCACCACGTCGGCATCATGACTCACCAAGATGACAGCACATGCACGGTGCAGCTCTTCCAGCAGTTCGTAGAGACGGGCTTCGGAAGAGCTGTCCATATATGTATCAGGTTCGTCAAGGATGAGAACTTCGGGATCGGCTATGACGGCACGACCCAGCAACGTGCGCTGCAACTGGCCACCGCTCAGGGTGCCCACAGCACGGTCGCCCAGCCCTTCCAGTCCCATGCGCGCCATGACGCCATGAGCACGGTCACGATCAGCGGCATTGTAGGAAGCGGTCAGGGACTTGCTGCCCCCCAGACCGGACAAGACCACTTCCTCCACCGTGATGGGGAAACTCCGGTCAATGCGGCTATATTGGGGCAGATAGCCTATCCGCAGTTTACGCCCATCTTCCTGTCGTTGCGGATGGAAAGAGACAGTTCCTTCAGTCGGTCTCAACAGTCCCAAGATGCAGCGCACCAGCGTAGTCTTGCCTCCACCGTTGGGACCCGTCAAGGCCAAAAAGTCGCGGGCATAGACCGTGAGGTTCACGTCATGCAGCACCGTACGTCCTTCGTAGTCCACGCGGAGGTTTTTTATTTCTATCAAGGAAGCATTCATCGTTTGAATAAGAAGATTATCGGGTTGACATACACACTATTCCCCGGACAATGTCTTGGCTACCCGCAACATCTCCTGCGGCCAGTCATAGGCCAGCGGGTTGATGTCCACAACGCGGATGCCCGTCTGTGAGGCAATCAGTTCGGCATTGCGGCGATCAAACTCGGGCTGCACGAAGATGACGCGCACCCTCTCGCGGCGGCAACGGTCCACCAGTTCCTTCAGCCAGGCGGGCGACGGCTCCTTGCCCCCTGCCTCAACCGAAATTTGCCGCAGGCCATAGTCTCGGGCGAAATAAGACAAGGCAGGATGATAAATCAGGAAAGCCCTGTCAGCTCCGCTTCGCGCCAACAACGCACGACACACGCTGTCCGTCCGGTCAATGACGTGGCACAAGCTGTCACACCGCTGCCGGTATGCCTCCCCGCCCGCCTTATCCAGTTGGGTCAAAGCTTGGGCAATATGGACCGCCATCTGCCGCGCATTACGGGCCGAACTCCAGATATGTGGCTCCACGCCGCCTGCATGGGAATGGCCGTGCTGTTCGCCCGTTACTGCATGCCCCGCAGAAAGGGTATCACGTATCAGGTCGATGCCCTCGGAGAGATCGATTACGGGCAAATCCGGAGCATTGGCCTTCAAACGGTCTGCCCATGCCAACTCGAAGCCCAGATACCCCGTTCGCAGCCAGGCACGGCTGGTCGACCAGTCCACCAGTTGCCGGGGCGTGGGATCGTATGTCTCCGGGCTGGCTCCTTTGGGCACGAGGCAAACCACGCGAAAACGGTCGCCCGCCACCGCCTCCGTCAGGTAGCGCACTGGCTCGATGCTCACCGTCACCACAGGCCGATCGTCGGCAGACTGGTGCGGCGTGCACGAAGACAACACTCCTGTCAAGGCCAGCAACATCACCACATAGCGTACCAGCTTGCCTGCAAACATGGACAGTGTGGTCAGTGTCAGATTGCTACGCATCAGACCAAGCGCCACGGCAATGGCCTCGCCCACGAAAGGCAGGAAGGTGAAGAAAGCCATCAGTGCACCCCGCCCTTGCAGGAAACGCTGCATGCGCTCCACCTTTTCACGCTTCACGCCCAGATAGCGCTCTATCCAATCCATACGACCCAAACGGCCCAAGCCGTAGCACGTCAGCCCGCCCAAGGTATTGCCCAGCGAAGCAGACAACACACAGGCCCACGGTTTCAACCCCATGGCCACCAACGCCGCCATCACCAGCTCCGAGCTGAAAGGAATGATACTGCCGGCCAACAAAGCGGAGAGGAACAAGCCCACATAGCCCCAGTCTGTCAACAAGGAAAGTAAGGATTCCATGAGTTCATGCAAAATGAAAAATGATGAATGAAGTACTTTACGCCGACACGTGATGCAGCGCATACAAATTCCACAGGAAGACAGCCGCTCCTCCCCATACCGCCAAGAGGAAGAACACACGCGCCACACGGCCACGCCCCAAGACGAACAAGCGTCCCGCCGTCACGCTGACACACACCGCAGCGGCAGGCAGCAGGTCGGCACTGAGCGACGGTTGCAGTCCCACAGCCAAAAACAGGAAGCTCCCCAACAACACCAGAAAGCGCAGACAGCAACGCGTATGTATCTTGTCGTCATGGCCACTCGCCAGCACATGGCAAACCGAAGGCAGGAACAACACCAGCAGGTATCCCCATGCCATCGCTTGGTCTGCCGTGAATCCCCGGAAAACAGGACCGAACTGCACCATCTCCTTGAAAGGCGACGTGAACAGCTCCATCTCGCCGTAGAACCATGCATGACCCAGCAGAAACCAGAAGGGGAAAGCCATGCCCAGCAGCAAACCAAAAAAGCTGCGCGGCGAGAATGCCTGAAGACTATATGCGCCCACCCCGTAGAGTGGCAGAACATACACCAACTGGGGCACCAGAAGCGCACCTATCCCCAAGCAAGCTCCCGACAAGAACAGGCTGGCGGGAGCCAAAGGACTGCGGTAGGCCCGAAACAGGAAGAACAGCGATCCTGCCACGGCCAGCCCCGCCACATGTCCCGCCTGTAGCCCGTATAGGGCCGGACAGAGGGACACCAGCAATAAATAGACCGACGACTGCAACGACGCCCGTTGCCGGATCAGGCCATACGCATGGTTCAGCCCCACCAGCACACAGGCCGTAAGGATATGAACCGGCAGACCGCACCAGTAGGGCCACACAGGCGGCCAACCCTCCATCAGTCCCGCTACCAACAGGCAAGCCACGGTCACCAGCAACGCCACGGACAGCGTATGCCGCCCGGACGTCACCCGGTATTGCAAACCTCTACCTGACATACATTACATCCTAGCCTCAAAGATCGAAGCCGATGTCGCGGCGGAAGTATTTCTTGTCAAACTGTACCATCTCAGCCACGCGATAGCTCTGAGCCAATGCCTCTTCCTTCGTCGCGCCGTAAGAGCAGACGGCCAACACACGTCCGCCCGAGGTGACCACATCGTCACCGGAAACGGCCGTGCCGGCATGAAAGAGGATGCTGCCCTGACGAGCGGCCTCATCCAATCCCGTGATGACCTTGCCTTTCTCATAAGCTTCGGGATAGCCGCCGCTGACCAGCATGACGCAGGCTGCCGCCCTTGGGTCGGTCTCCACCGAATGTTGGTCCAACGTGCCCGCCCAAGTGGCTTCCAACAACTCCACGAGGTCGCTCTTGAGGCGCAGCATGACACTCTCCGTCTCGGGATCGCCCATGCGGACGTTGTACTCAATGACGTAAGGCTCGCCGCCCACGTTCATCAGTCCCAGGAAGATGAAACCCTTGTACGTGATGTGCTCCTCAGCCAGGCCACGGACGGTCGGTTCAATAATGCGGGTGCGCACTTTCTCCATAAACGTCTCGTCGGCAAAGGGAACAGGGGTCACGCTACCCATGCCGCCCGTGTTCAAGCCCTTGTCACCCTCGCCGATGCGCTTGTAGTCCTTGGCCACCGGGAGCACTTGGTAGTGCGTGCCGTCGGTAAGGACAAAGACACTGCATTCAATGCCACTCAGGTACTCCTCAACCAGTACCGTGGCACTGGCCTGCCCGAACATGCCGCCCAACATCTCCTGCAACTCGCGCTTCGCCTCTTCGAGCGTGGAGAGGATGAGCACACCCTTACCGGCACAGAGGCCATCGGCCTTGAGCACGTAGGGCGCGTCGAGGGTCTCAAGGAAGGCGAGGCCATCGGCCAGATTGGCTTGGGTGACGCTGAGGTGACGGGCTGTGGGGATGCCGTGGCGCAGCATGAAGTCCTTGGCAAAGTCCTTGCTGCCCTCCAGCCTTGCACCTGATTGTGAAGGACCGATGACGGCGATGTGACGCGTGGCCTCATCCGCCTGGAAAGCGTCGTAAATGCCCTGCACCAATGGGTCTTCGGGACCCACAACCACCATCTTCACGTCGTGGTCGAGGGCAAATTGCTTCAAGGCGGGGAAATCCGTGGCCTTCAGGGCGACATTCTCGCCCACCTCGCGCGTACCGGCATTGCCTGGTGCGATGTACAGTCGGTCTACACGGTTGCTTTGGGCTATCTTCCACGCCAATGCGTGTTCGCGGCCGCCCGAGCCGAGTAATAAGATGTTCATATTCAATAGATATTTATACGGTTCATTAGCTATGGGATCGAGACTATTTCAGGTAGTCGTCGAAGTAACGCGTGATCTTCTCGTGCAGATGCACACGGTCCCTTCCCAACACGTTGTGGTCGTGCCCCGGATAGATGAAGAGGTCGGGATAGGTGCGGGCATCCACGCACGCCTTCATGAAGGACAGCGTGTGTTGCGGCACGCACGTGTGGTCGTGGTCATCGTGGATGATGAGCAGATGTCCTTTCAGCTGTCCGGCTAACTGCTTGAGGTCGCTGCCGACATAGCCCTCGGGATTGGCCTGGGGCGTGTCCATATAGCGTTCGCCGTACATCACCTCGTAATATTTCCAGTCGATGACCGGCCCACCGGCCACGCCCACCTTGAAGAGGTCGGGATAGCGCAGCACGAGGCTCGTGGTCATGTGTCCGCCGAAGCTCCAGCCATGCACGCCGATGCGCTCGCCGTCCACATAGGGCAGCGTACGGAGCCACTCGGCCGCCTTTGCCTGGTCCCGCCCCTCCTCGATGCCGAGGCGGCGGAACGTGCAATTCTCGAAGGCCAGACCGCGGTTCGAGCTGCCACGGTTGTCAATGGTGAACATGATGTAGCCCCTGGTAGCCATGTAGAGGTCCCAGCCACGGGCGGCATACATATAGTTGGATGCCAGCATCTGCGCGTGCGGGCCGCCATAGACGTAGACGATGACAGGATACTTCTTGTTAGGGTCGAAATCCGCCGGCTTCAGCATCCGCCAATACAGCGTGGTGGTGTCGTCGGCGGCCTTCATTGTGCCAGTCTCCACGAGGGGCATCACCAATCCGGCAAAAGGATCGGAAGCAGTGAGCAGACGGACAGTCTCCCGCCCGTTGGCGGTGGAGGCGAGGCTGATGTTGCGTGGCACGTCTGGCGTGGAATAACGGTCGATCAGGTACGTGCCCGACTTGGAAAGACGGGCGGAGTGTACCCCTTCGCCATTGTCCAAGGCGGTCATCTTGCCATCCTTCACGCGCACCTTATATATATTGGTCTGCATAGGCGACTCCTTTGTAGCCGCGATGTAGACCTCTTTCTTCTTCGCGTTGAAGCCAAGGACGGACTGCACCAGCCACGGGCCTTCGGTCAGCTGCGTGTGCATGTACTCGGATGCATATTTGCTACCGAAGTCCGTCTCGTAGGTCTCGGGATATTTCCGTTTGCTAAGGTCGAAGAGGTAGAGGTGGTTGAACCCGTCGCGCTGGCTCTGGAGGATGAACTTCGTGTCGTCCCAGGGCAAGAAGGTGATGGGTGTCTGTGGCTCCACGTATTTGGGATGCTCTTCCTCGTAAAGCACCTCGGCAAGTTTGCCCGTCCGCACGTCGTAGCGGCAGAGCTGGGCGTGGTTCTGGTCGCGGTTCAGCTCGATGAGATACACGGACTGCCCGTCAGGGCTCCAGGAGATATTGGTGAAGTAGCGGTCGGTGGGGTCGCCCGTCTCCAGGTAAAGGGTTTGCTTGGTATCGGGATTGTAAATGCCCACCTGCACCTGATGGCTGGTCATGCCGGCCATGGGGTAGCGGATCAGCTCCAACTCGCCCACACGGGCGGTGACATCCACCAGCGGGTACTCCGTCACCATGCGCTCGTCCATGCGATAGAAGGCCAGGAGCGTGCCTTTCGGGCTCCAGAAAGTACCCTTCGTGATGCCGAACTCATTGCGGTGGACGCTCTGTCCGCATACCACGCCTTCCGGCTCCTGCGTGACAGCCTCATCGTCCACGTAGAGGTTGTTCTTCAGCGTATAGGCCACGTGGCCGCTTTCGGTGTTATAATCCACATTGGCGGCACCCTGGGCAGTTTCGCGCACGGCAATGACGCTCCGTTGCGTCCAGTCGTAGGTGATGAACTTGCCGTGCAGGGACAGCAGGGCCTGCGTCTTGTCCGCCCAAGGATAGCTCAGCCCGTAGAGGTGGGACAAGCGTCCCAGGCTGTCGGCCTTGAGCACGGCGTTGAGGTCGTCGCGGGTCAGAACCAGTGTCTCGCGACCCGTCTTCGGGTCGACGGCCATCAGCGAGTCAATGCCTGGCTTCATGGCCATGTCGCCCCACCATTGCAGGCCGTAGAGGTCTTCGGTGTAGCGATAAGTCTCACCGCCAGGGATGAGGTCTTCCAACGTGGGCATCCGCAGGGAGGTCGCGGCGCCCGATACAGAGTCTTGTGCCATAAGCATAGCCGGCGCCATCAGCAGGGCGCACATCGTTTTAATCAGCCGTTTCATAAGGGGTATTTGTATCAGTCTTCGGTTTATCTTGTTGTTCTCCAGCCTCGCGCCGCTTCCGTTCCGGGTAGGATTCGCCCGAACGGGGACGACGGTCGTGCTCGAGTCGGCGACGTTCCTTCTCGTCCGCACGGAAAGGACGGCGCGGGCCCGACGGGCGACGGTCACGGGAATCGCGTGCCTCGCCACGCCGCTCGCGGCGGTTGTCCGTATGGGGCTTGTCCAACGCCTCGCCGCCTTCGCGGAACTCCCTGTACTTGCCATCGAATATCTCGTATTTGCGGAACTCGCAGTCCAAGCCGCCGTTCTGCAAGGGGATGCGGGCACTGGGCTTCAGGCCGATCTGGTCGAAGCACTCATCGCGGTAGGACAAGATCCACGCCGTGTTGCCGGTGAAGGCGTGCTTCAGCCGCTCGCCGATCATCTGATACAAGCCCAACAGGTCATTGCTGGAAATGCGTTCTCCGTAGGGCGGATTGGTGATGATGATGGCCTTCTCCTGCGGCTGCTCGAACTGCTGGAAGGGCTGCACCTTGAGCACGATGTCGCGGCCCACGCCTGCCGCCTTCACATTGCGCTGGGCGATGGCATTGGCCTTGATGGAATTGTCGTAACCGTATATCTTGTGCGCGAACTCGCGTTCCTGACTGTCGTCGTTGTAGATGCGCTCCAGCAGGTCGGCATCGAAGTCGGGCCAATGCTCGAAGGCATAGCCTTGGCGGAACACGCCCGGGGCGATGTTGCGCGCAATGAGGGCCGCCTCGATGGGGATAGTGCCCGAGCCGCACATGGGGTCGATGAGGTCGCACTCGCCCCTCCAGCCCGTCATCAGAATCATGCCGGCGGCCAGTACCTCGTTCAGCGGGGCCTCCACGGCCTCCTGACGGTAGCCGCGACGGTGCAGGGACTCGCCGCTGCTGTCCAAGGACAGGGTACAGTCAGTGTGGGCGATGTGGATGTTCAGCAACACATCGGGCTTGGTGATGCTGACGCTGGGACGCTTGCCCGTCCGCTCACGGAAGTAGTCGGCAATGGCGTCCTTCACGCGGTAGGACACGAACTTGCTGTGACGGAACTCCTCGCTGAAGACGGTGGCGTCCACGGCGAAGGTCTTGGCGGGATCCAGGTAGTCTTCCCAATGGATTTCTTTCACGGCATCGTAGACGGCGTCGGCGTCCGTGGCAGTGAAGTGCTTGATGGGCCGTAAGATGCGCAGGGCCGTGCGCAGGCAGAAGTTGGTGCGGTAGAGCATCTCCTTGTCGCCCGTGAATGACACCATGCGGCGTCCCATCTCAATATTGTCGGCGCCCAGCGCGGTCAGCTCGGCGGCCAGTACTTCTTCCAAGCCTTGGAAGGTCTTGGCAATCATCTCAAAGGTTTGTTCCATATATTAGGTTGTTATTTTCGTTGCACGATTCTCGCCCCGGCGGGCACGTCTTCCGTCACCCAGATGTTGCCGCCCACAGTGGCCCCGCGCCCCACGGTGATGCGTCCCAGGATGGTGGCGTTGGAGTAGACGATGACATCGTCCTCCAGGATGGGATGGCGGGGGATACCCTTGATGGGGTTGCCGTCCTTGTCCAGCGGGAAGCTCTTGGCTCCCAGGGTGACGCCTTGGTAGAGCTTGACGTTGTCGCCGATGATGCAAGTCTCGCCGATGACCACGCCCGTGCCGTGGTCGATGGTGAAGTAGCTGCCTATCTGGGCGCCGGGATGTATGTCGATGCCCGTCTCGCTGTGGGCCATCTCGGTGATGATGCGGGGGATGAGGGGCACGCCCAGCACCAGCAGTTCGTGGGCGATGCGGTAGTTGCTGATGGCCCGGATGCAGGGATAGCAGCTGATGACCTCGCCAAAGGAGCGGGCAGCCGGGTCGCCATTGTAGGCGGCCTCCACGTCGGTGGCCAGCAGGGCACGCAGACGGGGCAGGGCGCTGATGAAGTCGGCAGCCTTGCGCGCGGCGTCTTCGCGCAGGGCGTCGGTGCAGCACGAGGTGTCGCCGTTGTCGTCCGCCAAGCAGAGGGCGGCCAGGATTTGTCCCGTCAGCTGCTCGAACAGTTGCTCAATGTTGACCCCGATATGGTAGGGCAGCGTGCGGCTGTTCACCGTGGAATTTCCGAAGTAGCCCGGGAAGATGACGGCACGCGCCAGCTCGACGATGCGGCGCAGGTCGCGGCCCGAAGGCAGGGGATTCCCCTCCGTGTGGCGCAGGAAGAGGCCCTCGTAACTCTCGGGGGCGGACAGCCGGTCGACGGCCTGCGTCAGGATGTGGGTGAAGTTCAATGGACTCATCAGAATGTCGTTGCTTGATAAACAGCTGCAAAAGTACGGAGTTTTCGGCAAATAACCTACACGGGACAAGGGATTTCAGACTTCAGAGGGCAACAATCCGAAAGATTTGCCCGTCATTTCCTCCACTTTCACCTCCCAGACCAGGACGTGGCGCACGGCAGGGTCGGAATATCCGCAGGGCGTGTCGGTGTAGTGGCGCATCATCAGGTCCAGGGCGCGGCGTTTCTCCGCCAGGTCCGTCAGCCGGCGGACACTGCCCCGGCACATCACGCTGCGCGCCTTCATGCTGTAGCTGCACGCCATCTGTGCGTGCATCCACACCAACTCGTGCCCCTCGCAGAAGGTGATGCAGACACGCGGACGCTGCTCCGCGAAGCGCACCTTGCTGCCCTCGGGGCCGGAGTGCAGGTAGATGATGCCGTCGGCGTATGCAAAGTTCATGGGTATGACGTAGGGCGCACCCTCATCGTCCGTCAGTCCTACCAGGCAATACGGGCACCGGGCAATGACGGCCTCCATCTCGGCACGGTCGGCCAGAATTTTTGTTTTCATCGGTAATCCTCCTTTACAATTAACGGGGACAAAGATACGCAAAATTCGCGGGAAACGGGCCTTGTATCCGCCGCATTTGTCCGCAGGCTTGCCCAAGCACGGGCGCAGCCTCGCCCAAGCACGGGCGGAGGAGCGGGTAAGCACGGACGGAGGCATGGGTAAGCACGGCATTCCGGATAGGCTGATTCTCAAATAGTTATAGATTTACATCGGAAGAGGCTGGCAAATCTGCACCGTTTTTCCTATTTTTGCACAAACGTAGAAACAGCTTTATGAAAAACATCCTGGCTCACATCCATACCCTTGTCCCGCTCTCGTCCGAGACGGAACGTGCCCTGACCGCCTGCCTTACGCCCTGCCGCTTCCCCAAGAAAACGCTGCTGGTGAGCGAGGGGCGCCGCACGGGAGCCGCCTTCTTCATCGAGCGGGGCCTGACGCGCTCCTACTGGCTGATGAACGGCGAGGAAATCACCACGTCCTTCTCCGCCGAAGGCAGCATCGTCTTCAGCATGGACGAACTGTATTACGACAAGCCCAGCGAGGAATTCGTGGAAACCCTGGAGGAGACCGAAGCCTACCGCATCGGCCTGGACGACCTGCAAAGATTGTTCCGCACCAACCTGGAGCTGGCCAATTGGGGCCGCATCATCCACCAGAACGAATACCGCCGCCTGCACCGCTCGCACAAGGAACGCCTCACCCTGCCCGCCGCACAACGCTACGAGGCCTTCTGCCAACAGTTCCCCGACGTCGTGCAGCGCGTCCAGCTGGGCTACATCGCCTCCTACCTGGGCATCACCCTCCCCACCCTGAGCCGCCTGCGCGGACGGAAATAAGCCGTTTTTTGTCGCAGGACAAATGCCAGGCGGAGGAAGATGCGTACCTTTGCCCATCCAAAAAAACATAAAAAAACAAACTGCTATGTCAAGACCTTCTTCTGCCGCCTACGTGGACTCCAAGCCCCACTATGAAATTTTGGACGGCCTGCGCGGAGTGGCTGCCTTGCTCGTGGTATTCTACCACATTTTCGAGGGCCTGTCCTTCGCCGCCGGAGGCACCCTCATCACAGTCATCAACCACGGTTACCTGGCCGTGGACTTCTTCTTCATCCTGTCGGGCTTCGTCATCGGCTATGCCTACGACGACCGTTGGGGCAAGACGCTCACGCTGGGCAACTTCTTCAAGCGGCGCCTCATCCGCCTGCACCCCATGATCGTGATGGGCGCCGTGCTGGGCGTGGTATTCTACGTGTTGCAAGGCTGCGAGCAGTGGGACGGCACGCACGTGGCCACGTCGATGATCATGCTCGCCCTGCTGTGTGCCCTGTTCTTCATCCCCGCCACGCCGGGCTCGTGCTATGACATCCGCGGCAATGGCGAGATGTTCCCCCTGAACGGGCCGAGCTGGTCGCTGTTCTTCGAGTACATCGGCAACCTGCTCTACGCCCTGTTCATCCATCGCTTGAGCAACAAGGCCCTGACGGTGCTGGTGGTGCTGACCGGCATCGGGCTGGCCTGGTTCATGCTGTTCGACGTGGTGGGCTACGGGATGATCGGCGTGGGCTGGACACTGGACGGGCTGAACTTCTTCGGCGGCCTGCTGCGCATGTTGTTCCCCTTCTCCATGGGCATGCTGCTGGCGCGCAAGTTCCAGCCGCTGAAAAACGTGCGGGGTGCCTTTTGGATATGCTCGGCCATACTTCTAATACTGTTCATCGTGCCCTACATTGAGGGAAAGGCCGGCGGCATCATCCTAAACGGCGTGTTCGAGGCTGTCTGCATCTTCCTCATCTTCCCCGCCCTGGTGTGGCTGGGCGCTTCGGGCAAGACCACGGACCGGCGTTCGACGCTGGTGTGCAAGTTTTCGGGCGACATTTCGTTCCCGCTCTATGCCGTCCACTACCCGGTGATGTACCTCTTCTACTCCTGGCTGATAGAGAACAAGTATTATACCTTCGGCGAGATCTGGCCCATGGCCATCGTGGTCTACGTAGGCAGCGTGCTCCTGGCCTACGCCGCGCTGAAGTGGTATGACGAACCGGTGCGCAAACGGCTGACGAAACGGTTCCTCAGGAAAAAATAAGTTCCCGTTATCGGAGAACTGAAAGAGGCGCGGATTCCGTAAAACCCGCGCCTCTTGTTCTTGTACTGATTAATGCAAGAAGTTATTTCTGGCTCAACGCATCCAGTGCGGAAGCGGCAGCCACCAGCCCTGCACTCCAGTTGATGGCAATTTCGTTGGAGGCATACGAACCCTGCTCGTCCACATAAGACTCATCCGGCAAGTCGGACGGGTAGGTAACGAACTGGCTGTCCTGCTGCCCTCCGTTCGGTCCGCCCACCAGAAAGCCCGGGATAGGCGCATCGATGCCGTCCGATGCGGACAGACGGTGATGCGGGTGCATCGGACTCTTGGTGCCCAGCCCCGTCACGAAGCAATAGCCCAAGGGATTGCGGCCAAGGATATAGTCCATGTTGCGGTAAGCGTTCGTCAGGAAGTTGGCATTGTCGCTCAGCAGGTAGGCATATACCAGCGTAACCGACTGGTTGGCACACAACTCGCCCAGACTTCCCCAAGAAAAGTCGGATTCCTCGTCACCATACGGCGCATGGAAAGCAGCCTGGTTGGCACCCTTCACAATGTTGGTGGCATAAGAAGACAAGTAGCTCTTCAACGTCCCTTCCATGGCTTCTTCCGTAACGCCCTTCAACTGGCGGTCGGGCAACAGCCAGGAAAATACACCCAAAGCCGACACATTCGCCCACGAAGGCGTCAAGTACGACCGGGGAGACGACTTCACCGCCTTGACCATATAGGCTTGCTTGCCTGTGGCGAAGAAGAGTTCGGAAGCTGCCCAGAAGAACTCGTCCGTGGCCTCCACGTCGCCATATTCGCCCGTGTTGATGTCGGGATCATACTGCTCATTCAATGCTTCTTGCTTATAGAGGACATCAGGATTCTTCTCAGCCCAGGCATAAGCACGTTCGGCAGCCCGCAATGCCTTGGCGGAGAAGCCGGGATAATCCTTCTGGAAGTCCTTGAAAATCACGGAAGCCTGCGCCATGACGGCAGCAAAATCCAAGGTAGCCGTCACGGATTTCTGCACCACGTAGCGTTGCTGCTTGCATTCGGTCGGTTTGATGAAAGCTTCAAAGTTCGGGGTGGTCAGCTTGTGGTAGACGCCGCCATCGGCAGGGTCCTGCATGGTCAACATCCAATCCAGATTATAATAAATCTCATCCAAGAGGTCGGGTGTACTGTTGCCGCTCTCGGGGATGTTCACGTTCTGCTTGGCAAAATAGTCCGGGAAGAGGCGATAAATGGCTTGCATCAGTCCGATGCTGTAGGCCGAGTTGACGATGTATTTGTTGTAGTCGCCTGCGTCATACCAGCCTTTCGGCGAAGAGATGACGTCGCCCGCCTTACGCGTGGGGCCGGCGGCACTGGGATGAATCTGCACGTCGGTGTCGGGATGTCCGGCCGGACGGTTCCACTGTCCTGCATATTTCTCCTCAATGGGCATGCCCGTGCGCTGATAGTAGAAAGACTTCAAGGCAGCATCGGCTACGGCAGCCAATGGCCGGTCTTTGATTTCGAAGGTGGCCGTGTCGCCTCCTGCCAGCAGCCAATAGGTGCCGGGTTGCGTGAGGGAACTGAAATCCATCGTAGACCGTGCTGTTTGCGACCACGGATTGGGTGTGGTCACTGTAGTCGTCCCTTTCAATACTTCCTCGCCCGTCGTAGCATCGACCACGGTGAAGTCCGTCACTCCCGCCGTATTTGCCACGGCCACTTTCTCCTGCGAGGGGAAATAGCCCACTTGGTTCAGACGGATCACATCTGCTGCAGGCTGGCTGCATGCGGCCAGTCCCCCGGCCAAAGCCCCCAAACAAATCAATTTGCTTTTCATAAACACTTGTTACTTGTTAGATAAATACTGCTTTTACCATTTGCCAACGGATGAAGTCGGGAAGGAAAGCAAATCTCCACCCATGGACGATACAAAGGAACAATTTTAATCTGAGTTTCTTCGCATTTTATGCCATAAATAACATTAAACAACGCTTGCCCGGCAACTATCGTGGCCGCCCGGCAGCTCCTCCAAGAGTGAACTGGCAAATATAGGATAAGAATCTGAAAAGATAAAGCAAATCCCATCTATCGCGATGCGCTAACTTTGCGCCGACTGATAACAGGACGGTTAACCTTAACAATCTATTATTTCGTTACAGCCCTGCCGTGTTTGCGAAAATGCGGCAGGGCTAACTTTTTGGGGGGATGGCGCCTATTCTTCCCAGTCGTCCGTGCGGAACGGGATGGTGGGCAGTTCGTTGCCGCCAATCATCGTGCCGGGCTGGAAGTCGCGGAAGCAGTAGCGCACGGCCACGGGGTGAGCCACCTTCGCCGAAGAGATGACCATCTCATTGGTCTGCCAATGCAGCCACACCTTGTCGGCAGGATAGAACACGCGGTCTTCGCCCGCCACCTCGAAGCCCCGGAGGTCATAGTTGCGGCAGATGCCCATCTGCAGGTTGTCGAAGCTGACCCACGCCTCGTTGCCTTTCGCCTTCCACGACTTGTATTGCGGACCGAAGCAATTGATTTGCTTCAGGCCATACGTCAGGTTCAGGGCCAGGTAACTGAGGCGGTGACCCACCACGGCCTTGTTGCGCGGATGGATGTTGTGCCGCTCGTAAGGCTCCACGGCATCATTGGTAGAGACCATCGCGCTGTTGGGAATCAGGCTCTGGGCGCGGAACTGGGCCTCGCGCAGGTAGGCGCTCTTCTCGTCTTGCACGGGGCTGTCGTAGTCATACGGGGCTATCTCGACAAAGTAGAAAGGGATCTCGCCCAGACGGAAGTCTCCACGCCACAGCCGGACCATGTCAGCCAGGCGTTGGGCGTAAGTCTGGTGCGCGCCGACATTGCTCTCGCCCTGGTACCAGATGATGCCCTTGAAGGTGTAATCCTTCAGGGGACAAATCATGGCGTTGTACATCAGCAGCGGACGCTCGTAGGGCGGGTCGCAACGCTCGATAGCCTCGCGGCTGAGGTCCACGTCGGGATAGCCCTCCAGGATTTCGCGGCTGAGCCAACTCTCCACCTTCGAGCCACCGTATGCCGCCACGATGACGCCCACGGGCACGCGCAAGGCTTTCTGCAAGGAGGTGGCAAAGTGCCAGGCCGTTGCGCTGAACTCGGCCGAAGTATGCACAGAGGGCTGTTGCCACGACCCTTTGCAGTCGTCCTGCGGCTCGTAGGCTTGCTCGGTGGGCACGACGAAGAAGCGGATGTCGGGATAGTCGGCCGAGCGGATGATTTCGTCCGCCCCGTCCTTCACGCAACAGCCCCCGAAGCCTTTCAGCGGCATCTGCATGTTGCTCTGCCCGGAGGCCAGCCAGACTTCGCCCACCAGCACATTCTTCAGCGTGAGGGGTTCGCCGTCGTCGATGGTGATTTCATGGGGCGTGAAGCCTGCTTCGGGCGTCGGCACCACGGCCCGCCAGCAGCTGTCGTTGCCGGCCCGGCAGATCACCGTCTTGCCGTCCCACGACGTGATCACGCGCACCGTCGCACCCGGTGCAGCCCATCCCCACAGGCGGGCATTGGTCTGTTGCTGCAACACCATGTTGTCGCCCACCAGCGCGGGCAGTTTCACTTTGGCACCCAGCGCGAGGGTGCCCAGCAAGAGGAAGAAGGTAAAAAGAAGTTTTTTCATATCGGTAAAATCATTTAATCATTGCCGCTGCAAATTTAAGGATTTCGGGGAAAAAGTGTACCGCCATCCCCCGAAAAAGCCCCCTCATTTCCAGGCTTTAGGCGCAAGAGCGGGTAAGCACGGGCACAAGAGGCGGGAAGCACGGGCGCAGGCATGGGTAAGCACGGACGGAGGCATAGGTAGGCGCGGACGGGAATCCAAGCCGTCCGGACAAGAGGGCCGCGCACGGTAAAAACCTTAACCTATACTAATTATCAGCCGGGTTACCGTTCCTTTCAGTCAAAATGCTTATCTTTGCGCCTCAATAACAACTGATACGACTGAATGAAACAGTACAGAACCGTCAACAACCTGATGGGTTGGATCACTTTCCTCATTGCGGCCACGGTCTATTGCCTGACCATCGAACCGACCGCAAGCTTCTGGGATTGCCCCGAGTTCATCACGACCGGATACAAGCTGGAGGTGGGACACCCGCCCGGCGCACCGTTCTTCATGCTGGTGGCCAACCTGTTCTCGCAGTTTGCCTCCGATGCCTCCGAGGTGGCCAAGATGGTGAACTACATGAGCGCGCTGATGAGCGCGGCGTGCATCCTGTTCCTCTTCTGGACCATCACGCACCTGGTGCGCAAGCTGGTGATAACGGACGAGGCACACATCAGCAACGGCCAAATCGCCGTCATCATGGGCAGCGGCCTGGTGGGCGCGCTGGCCTATACGTTCAGCGACACGTTCTGGTTCTCGGCCGTCGAGGGCGAGGTGTATGCCTTCTCGTCGCTGTTCACCGCCGTGGTGTTCTGGCTCATCCTGAAGTGGGAAGACGTGGCCGACCAGCCGCACAGCGACCGCTGGCTGGTGCTCATCGCCTACCTGACGGGCCTCAGCATCGGCGTGCACCTGCTCAACCTGCTGTGCCTGCCCGCCATCGTGCTGATCTATTATTATAAAAAGGTGCCCAATGCCAACGCCAAAGGTTCGCTCCTGGCGCTGCTGGGTTCGGCGGTGCTGGTGGCCGTGGTGCTCTATGGCATGGTGCCGGGCATCGTGAAGGTGGGCGGATGGTTCGAGCTGCTGTTTGTCAACACGCTGGGCCTGCCGTTCAACAGCGGCGTGCTGGTCTACATCCTCGTGCTGGCCGCCGTGCTGATCTGGGGTGTCTACGAAAGCTACCAGGACCGCCACAAGCTGCGCATGGCCCTGTCCTTCGTGCTGAGCATCGCCCTGCTGGGCATCCCCTTCTACGGCCACGGCGCGGGGGCCGTCGTCATCGGCCTCATCGTCATCGCCCTGCTGTGGCTCTACCTGCGTCCGCAGACCCAGGCCGCGCTGAAGGAAAAATTCCGCGTCAGCGCCCGCGCGATGAACACCGCCCTGCTGTGCACGCTGCTCATCGTGGTGGGCTACTCGTCCTACGCGCTCATCGTCATCCGCTCTACGGCCAACACGCCGATGGACCAGAACTCGCCGGAGGACATCTTCACCCTGGGCGAATACTTGGGACGCGAGCAGTATGGCACGCGCCCGCTGTTCTACGGCCAAACCTTCTCCTCGCAAGTGGCCCTCGACCCGACGGACGACGGCTATTGCGCGCCGCGCATCGCCTCGGAGGACACCAAGTTCATCCGCAAGGAGAAGACCTCGCCCGACGAGAAGGACAGCTACGTGGAAATCCCCGGCCGCATCGAATACGAATACGCGCAGAACATGCTCTTCCCCCGCATGTACAGCAGCGCGCACACGCAATACTACAAGAACTGGATGGACATCAAGGGCCGCGACGTGGCCTACGACCGCTGCGGCGAGATGATCATGGTGAACATCCCCACGCAGTGGGAAAACATCAAATTCTTCTTCTCCTACCAGCTCAACTGGATGTACTGGCGCTACTTCCTGTGGAACTTCGCCGGCCGCCAGAACGACATCCAAGGCCACGGCGAGATAGAGCATGGCAACTGGATCACGGGCATCTCCTTCATCGACAACTGGCTGATAGGCGACCAGACCTACCTGCCCACAGAGCTGAAAGAGAACAAGGGACACAACGTCTTCTACTGCCTGCCCTTGCTGCTGGGCATCATCGGCCTGCTGTGGCAAGCCTACCGCGGACAGAAGGGCGTGCAGCAGTTCTGGGTGGTGTTCTTCCTGTTCTTCATGACAGGCATCGCCATTGTGCTCTACCTCAACCAGACCCCCATGCAGCCGCGTGAGCGCGACTATGCCTATGCCGGTTCGTTCTACGCCTTCGCCATCTGGATTGGCATGGGTGTGGCCGGACTGACACAGCTCGCAGACCGGCTGATGCGGAAACCGTCCCAAACAGATGGGGTGCCGGAAAGCAAACCCGCATTGAGCATAGCCCTTGTCATCGGCGTGATATGCTTGTTAGTGCCCATACAAATGGCCAGCCAGACGTGGGACGACCACGACCGTAGCGGCCGCTACATGGCACGCGACTTCGGCGAGAACTACCTGATGTCCCTCCAGGAAAGCGGCGACCCCATCATCTTCACCAACGGCGACAATGATACCTTCCCCTTGTGGTACGGACAGGAGACCGAAGGCTTCCGCCCCGACGCCCGCACGTGCAACCTGAGCTACCTGCAAACCGACTGGTACATCGACCAGATGAAGCGTCCGGCCTACGACAGCCCGTCGGTGCCCATCACCTGGAACCGCAGCGAATATGTGGAAGGCGTCAACGAATATGTACCCGTCCAGCCCGAAGTGGCCCGCAGCCTCGACCAGCTCTATGCCGAGGCGGAAAAAGAGGCACTGAACGGCAACCTGGAAGTAAAGACCAACATCGAGAAGCAATGGGGCGACAATCCCTACGAGTTGAAGAACATCCTGGAACACTGGGTGCGCAACCCCAATAACCCCGAACTGAACATCATCCCCACGGACAGCATTGTCATCAAGGTGGACAAAGAGGCCGTGCGCCGCAGCGGCATGCTGATTCCCGGCGACAGCATACCGGACTACATGCACATCTCGCTGAAAGGCAAGCGCGGACTGTACAAGAACGAGCTGATGATGCTCGAGATGCTGGCCCAAACCAACTGGGAGCGTCCGCTCTACATGGCCATCAGCGTCGGCACGGACAATCAGCTGGGCATGGCCAACCACTTCGTCCAGGAGGGTCTGGCCTTCCGCTTCACGCCCTTCGACAACACGAAGACGGGCGTCACCCTCGACTCGGAGAAGATGTACGACAACCTGATGCACAAGTTCAAGTTCGGCGGCATCGACCAGCCGGGCATCTACATCGACGAGAACGCCCAGCGCATGTGCTACTCCCATCGTCGCATCTTCGCGCAACTGGTGCAGCAGCTGATGAAGGAAGGCAAGAAGGACAAGGCCAAAGCCGCCCTGGACTATGCGGAGAAGATGATTCCCGCCGTCAACGTGCCCTACGACTTCCAGAACGGCTCCCTCCAGATGGCCGAAGCTTACTATCAGCTGGGCGAGACGGAGAAGGCCGACGCTATCGTGAAAGCCCTGGCGGACAAAGCTGTGGAATACGTCACGTGGTACCTCAGCCTGGACGACAACCGCTTCCTGGTATCAACCGGCGAAGTGGAATACCACCTTGCCCTGCTGGAGGCCGAAGTGAAGAAAATGCGGCAGTACAACTCCACGCTGACCCCCACCTACGAGGAACAGTTGGGTAGCCTGTACCACCACTATGTAGAACGTATGGGATATAAAGAGTAAAGACAGCCGTGTTTATCGAGCAACCCCCAGACATTGTGCGCAAGCTCTATCCCAGTGCCCTCTGGCGGATGGATCCCACGGAGAAGAAAGTCTACCTGACCTTCGACGACGGTCCCATCCCCGAGGTGACACCGTGGGTACTGGACTTGCTGGACCGCCACGGCATCAAAGCCACCTTCTTCCTGGTGGGCGACAACATCCGCAAGCATCCGGGCATCTTCCAGCAGGTAGTGGAGCGCGGCCACCGCATCGGCAACCACACCTTCAACCACCTGCGGGGCTTCGAGCACGCCTCTTACCCCTACCTGGACAACGTGAAGCGGGCGCACGAGTTCATGATCGCCACCTGCGAGGAAGGACCGGACGATGCCTTGGTGGAGCAAGCCCTGTTCCCCCTGATTTTCCGTCCGCCCCACGGGCACATGACGTGGGGGCAATACATGGTGCTGCGCAAGCACTACCAGATCATCATGTGGGATCTCGTGACGCGCGACTATTCCAAGAAGTTGCGCCCGCCACAAGTTTTGGCCAACGTGATGCGCTATGCCCGCAACGGCTCCATCATCACCTTCCACGACTCGCTGAAGTCCTGGAACAACGGCAACCTGACCTATGCCCTGCCCCGCGCCATCGACTTCCTGAAGGAAGAAGGGTATGCCTTCGGGGTGCTGTGAACTTTCTAAAAATCTGTTAGCAAACCTTTCCTAATGTAATAAAAGATCACCCGAAAGGGTGATTTTTGGGAACAAAACGGCAAATAATTAAACTTTCTTATGGACGATTAAGAGAATCTTATATAACTTTGAGGCAAACATGTAATAAGGATTGCACGTATGAAACGGACTCTTTACCTCTTGATTTGCCTCTCCGTCCTCGCCTGGACGATGCAAAGTTGCAGCGACGACAACAAGGCCGAAACGCCTCCAACGTCTGACCCCGAGATTTCATTTCCCGCCGGAAGCGAAACCCAGCCCGTATTCGCCCCCGAAGGCGGGACGTCTACCCTGACCTTCACCGCCTCGGAAGCCTGGACTGCCAGCGTGGGTGAAGCCAATACCCGTGCCATCGACTGGCTGACCGTCTCGCCCACCAGCGGACAAGCCGGTACAGCCACCCTGACCATCACCACCGAACCCAATACTACCTACGACGAGCGCAACGCCGCCATCATCCTGACCAGCGGAAGCACACGCAAGACGCTGACCGTCACCCAGAAGCAACAGGACGCCCTGACCGTCACCTCCAACAAGGTGGAACTGGACGCCACGGGCGGAGAATTCAGCATTGAGTTGCAAAGCAATATCACCGTGAGTTATGAGATAGCAGAGAATGCCCAAACGTGGCTTACCCCCGCTTCGGACACCCGCGCCCTCACCACCACGACCCTGCGCTTCCAAGCCGCAACCAACGAAGACCTGCAACCCCGCCAAGGCGTCATCACCCTGAGCGGAGGCGATGGCCTCACGGAGGAAGTGACCGTTTACCAAGCCGGTAGCGGCCCCGTCCTTATCCTGACCCAGAAGGAATATCTCGTGGGCAGCGACGGCGAGACCATCCAAGTAGAGCTGAAAAGCAATAATACATATCAGATAGAGATGCCGTCCGTGGATTGGATCACGACGGCCGACACCCGCGCCCTGTCCACCTACACGCATTACTTCACCATCGCGCCCAACGATACCTACGATGCGCGCGAGGCGGTAATCCGGTTCGTGGACAGGGAGAACGGGTTGGAAGACAGCGTGAAGGTGACGCAGGTGCAACGGGATGCCATCATCATTGCCCAAAGCAAATACGAAGTGTCATGGAAAGAGCAAACGCTGGACTTCGCCGTGCAGGCCAATGTGGACTTCACTGTCAGCACGGATGCGGATTGGATCACGCAGACCGAAACACGCGGACTGACGGAACGGGTGCTGCACTTCGATGTGGCAGCGAATGAGAGTGAGGAGGCGAGAGAGGCGACGATAATCCTGTCATCTGAAAGTGCCGGGATGGAACAAATGATGAAAGTGTACCAAGCCGGGAAAGTAAATACGCCCTTCCTGCAACTGTCCATCCAAGAATACACGGCAAGCGCAAGAGGTGAGCTCTTCGATGTGACCGTTCAAAGTAACGTCGCCTATCAATTGATTATGCCCGAAGTGGATTGGCTGGTTCATACCGCATCCGACGGGGGTGCCTACACTTTTGAAGTCCTGCCCAACAACACGTATGATGCACGCACAGCAGAGATTCGCTTCGTCTGCGAGGAAGAGGGATTGAGTGAGAGCCTCATCGTAACGCAAATGCAGCGGAATGCCATCGTGATTGCCCAAGATTTCTACGAGGTGGAAGCCGAAGGAGGCACATTGGACATCCCCGTGCAGGCCAACGTGGACTTCACCGTCAGCACCAATGCCGACTGGATTACCCAAATAGATACAAGCACAAAAGGATTAATTGAAAAAGTGCTAAAATTTAATATTGAGGCAAATTCGACTCTCAACAGCAGAGAGGCCATTATTACGCTTACAGCCAACAATGGAATCCAACAAGACATTTTGGTAAAACAATCCGGGGTTATTCCTTTTATAAAAATCACCTCGTCACCGACACGTATAAGCAAGGAGGCACAAGATATTGCCATCACCGTAGAAAGTAATATAGATTATTATTTTATGGTCGAATCCGATGTCGAATGGATTTTTTACAGAGATGCATATCCTAATCAGATAATTGATGGGATATTTACTTCTACACACACATTTGGAGTAAGTGATAATCGGACTTCAGATATACGGAGCGGGCATATCTCTTTTTTTATAGAAGAATATAATATCCGCGAAACTATAACAATTGAACAGGATGGACAGGTTTCGATTGCTCCAGACATTGATGATATTATTAATTCAGAGTGGTAATCTAACAAACTAACATTATGAAGACAAGATATTTATATTTATTATTCGCATTCTTTACCATTATTGGATGCAGCGATGATGATTATACCATCGTTAAAACCAAAAACGTACGGGTGTATACCAATACAGCTCAAACCAAAATGTCATTACAAGAAGGCCAAAATGTCACTCAACTCAAATGGGATGATGGAGATGATATTTTAATAATGACAGCAAAAGAAAAAAAAGAGTTCAGGTATCAAGCTGATATCAACCAAGACGGAGTAGTAGAGTTTCGACCCAGAACTGAAGCCCTATCAACTGACGCTGAGGGAGAGACTGTTTATGCTTTCTATCCTGATCATGTAGTAAACAACATCATCTCTGAAAATACATTTGAGATTGGATGTTTTACAGGATCTATGTTAAAACAAGATATGCTCCAAGACTTATATGCAGTAAGTAAAATTGAAAATGGAGAAGCGTATTTAAAATTTAAGCATCTATTCACTTACTTAAAAATTAAACTGCCCAAGAGCAAGATAGATACAAACGATGCCTCCAATTTCATATTAAGATCGACTTCCGAATTAGAAGCCAGATCCTTGATATTCGACATAAATAAGGAAAAGTTGACAGAACTAATTGATCCACTAAACTCCATCTACACAAATCTGTCTGAAGCCGAGACAGACGACGCATACGTGACCTTCTATTTTGCTATTCTGCCACAGCCGGAAAACACGGTATTGACTTTCAATTATAATTCCATCTCAGAGGAAATGCCCAAATATCTATTTTCCAGAACCGTACCGTCAGATGGAATGAAAGTCGGCCATATGTACACCATGGATATGGAGAGCGACAAAATCCAACTGGAAGAACAGCAAGAGAGGAATGCTTTAATTGATTTTTATAATAGCACCAATGGTCCACAATGGCTTAACCAAGAGAATTGGTGTAGCGATGCACTCTTGGAAGATTGGTACGGCATCTCCGGAATCAGCAATGTGGTCACCTTGGAATTGATAGGAAATAATCTGAAAGGACAACTTCCCTCCTCAATCGCGCCCCTGTTGGATCATGCCTCGCTGATAGACCTAAGACAAAATGACTTATACGGACGCATTCCGCAGGAAATAAAGACGCACCCTCAGTGGAGCACACTTGGTTGGACTATGATTATGGGACAATACCCATTTGGGTTTAATTGCAACCTACCGTTCACTAACGAATCTCCCAGGAGTGGCTTTGACTTCTCGGATGGAAACAGCAACCTATATTTGCAAGACAAAAAGGTGACTTTGCTGGATGGAAGCAAGACACAGCTTATGCCGCTCATCAAACAAAACAAGATAACCCAAATCATCGTACACAGCCGAGGCCCGTACGACTCGCCTTATAATATCAGCGAAGCGCGCGTCAACCTCCATTTGGACTATCAAAACAAAGGCTTGGGAACAATTGTCGAGATTGGTAGCTATTGGTCGGAACCCATCAACGATGAATGGAAAACTTTTGCACAAAGTTTGCCTGTAGAAAACTTCATATTCATAGACGAGGCAGGAAGCGAATACCAAAACAACAATTCCATCATCCCCATACCTCAATCTTCATGGTTGAGCCATAATCAGGGAGATGTCTTCTTGGTAAGTTCTGAAGGAGAACTGATTGACTATTTCAAATACATAGGAGGTAAACAGGAACTGGAAGATTGGTATTGCCACAAGATAGACAGCGTGCTGAGAGTCTATTGTGGCGAGCCGGAAGAACACCCCATTTATTCGCGCGACTTATACACCTCTACAGATTACAGTCGTGACGGAGAAGTCATCACACTGCAAGAAGCATCGGTAGGCAACGGCATTGATCTCGTATTCTTGGGGGAAGCCTTTGTAGACAAGGATATGGGCGATGGTGGCCTCTACGAACAAAGAATGAGAGAAGGCATGGAGCAGTTTTTTGCCTACGAGCCTTACCGCAGCTTGCGCAATCGCTTCAATGTCTATGCCGTGAAAGTGGTATCACCTAATGCGGAGTTTGTGTTAGGTGCCGAGCATCGCATCAATGAATCAGATGCCGTATGCTTTGAATACGCGCAAAAGATTCCCGGATTCTCACAACCGCCCATGGTATCCGTCATCTACAACCCAATACTTCCGTGGCGCAGCTATACAGTCATGTATAGCGACGGAGCATTTGTGGCCTATATAATGAACGAAAACAATGAGGTGCTGAACCATGAATCCGGTGGACACGGTTTTGCTAATCTGTCGGATGAGTATATAGAAGCGGGCAATGAGAATCTAACTTTGCCCGAAATCGAAAAAGAAATTATGGACTACGAATGGGAAAACTTCGGTTGGGGTGCCAACGTGGATTGGCGCAACGACCCGTCTACTGTCAGATGGTCGCACTTCTTGCAAGACAGCCGTTACGACAACGAAGGATTGGGTCTTTACGAGGGTGCAAGATACTATGGATATGGTGCCTATCGTCCCACGGAAAACAGCATGATGCGCTATAACGACAGCCCGTTCAACGCCCCCAGTCGCGAACAAATCTACAAGACCGTCATGCAAATGTCCGAAGGCAGCAGCTGGACCTATGACTACGAGGACTTTGTAGAGTTCGATGCCGTCAGCCGGAATGCTGCCACCACGCGAAGCCTGCGCCAAGCGCCGTCTGCCGCACAGGTAGAGAAGTGGAAGAAGAGCCATCGCCCGCCTGTACGGATGAAAGGCACGTGGCGTGATGCCAGGAAAGAAAGCATCGCGGTGCCCTACAGATGACAGACATATTGGATAAACGACCAACTATCCAATAAGAAACGACCAAGTATCCTTGCTTCTACACCCATAGGAGCAAGGATACTTGAAAGGGAGAAATAGCAGTGTTGTAGCGAAGGTGAAGCAAAGGTGTAGCGAAGGTGAAGCATTGGCTGTACCCGGACTTGTCGGACAAAAAACAGAACGCGTAGGCGATTCCGCATTCCGCAAGCGTTACAAAACGGTGACACCTGCGGATATTTTTACCGCGCGATAATTTCCACGTTCGGGATTTTTCGCGTACTTTTGCCACCGTATAAGAACCTGTTGTGAGAAACCGAATAAATGCCAACAATCATGACCAACGACGTGAACCTGTATGTAAAGCGCGACGCCTTGGTGCGCCAGCTGCTGGATGTGGACAATGTCCAAGTGATTGAGAAGGTGCAGAAGGCCCTGAAGCGAGCTTTGGCGGCATTGCAGCCCCAGGCATCTGCCGAAGAAGAGACGGAATACATCACCCGCGAAGAGCAAGAGGAGATACTGCTACACGCCTTTACAGAGATGTACCGGGCACAGAAGGAAGATCGGGTCGAGGGTGCGTCAAAATAAAACACTACTTTTGCAAGTAAAATCCCAAACAGCCATACGCCATGCACATCCGCCTGTTGCTCGTTTTGCTTCTCTTGCTGCCGGTCTGCGCCATGTCCCAGACTGCGGAGACGGATAGGGATACCCTCCTGACCCGCCTCTATGACCAGGCCGCCACCCTGATGGGCAAAGGAGAGCTGGAGGATGCGCAAACCTGCTTCGACAGTGCTTTTGCCGTGCCTGGCGTGGAACACTCATCCATCTACCCCAGCCTGCTGAACGAACAAGCCACCCTCTACGTCTACCAAGGCGACGAACAACGCGGACTGGAGGGCAAGAAGAGCGTCCTGCCCCACCTGCACAACACGGACAACCAGGAGACGCACATCAGCGTCTACAACGACTTGGGCATCCTCTACCGCCGCGCCCACGAACCAGACTCGGCCTTGCACTACTACAACAAGGCATTGGAAACCGCCTTGCGCTACGGCGACGATAGCTGGCTGGCACACCTCAACATGAACTTGGCCGTCTTCCACTACAACCTGAAGCATTTCGCGGAAGCGGAGACCTACATCGACCGGGCTTTGCAGCACGCAGAGCGGACGGACGAGCGGCTGGCCTCCTTCAACGCCTTGCAAGTGGGAGCCAACATCAAACTGGCGGCAGGACGCGCCGAAGAGGCTGGGCAATCCATCCGCCAAGCGTGGCAAATGGCCTGCGAGGAGAACAACGCGGAATGGAAGCTACGCTGCATGAGCGGATTCCTGGCCTGCTTCGGGCACAACCAGCAGACCGATTCCCTGAAACAGTACCTCCGCATGGGCGACCGCCTGTTGGCCCAGGCGACACCAGGCACCATCGCCGCCCGGGGATACCTCCAGGCGCGGGCAAAAGCCCGGCTGATGTTGCAGCAATATGCCGCCGCCCTGCAAGACTACCGACGCCTGCAACAAGAGGGAACGGGCACGGACCGCCACACGCTCTATACCGACATGGCCCGGTGTTACCAAGCCTTGGGCGACCACGACCGCGCCTTTGCCTGCATGGACAGTGCCCGCCTGTGGACGGACACGCTGGCGCGACGCGAACTGACCGACGAAATGGCACGTCTGAACATCAAATACCGCACCAAAGAGCAGGAGTTGCAAAACGCCCGACTCAACGAACAGTTGTTGCAGAAGAAAGCCACTCAGCTGAGAATCATGGTAGCCGCGCTCTGCATCGTCTTCCTGGCCATACTCGGCCTATTTTATCTCCGCCAGAAGCAGAAGGCCACCGAACGCCGCCTGCAACGCGTGCAAGAAGAAAAAGAGCGGGAAGCCGCCAGACGCTATACCGAAGGGCTGGAAGAAGAATGCAAACACCTGGCCAAAGAGCTGCACGACGGCATAGCCAACGAACTGCTGGCCCTGCAAATGCGCATCGAAACGGCTGGGAACAATCCCAAGGACTGGAAGGAAATCAGCGAAATCGTAAACGGGCTGAAGCAAGAAATCAGAGACATCTCGCACGAACTGATGCCGCCGGACTTCGAGCGCATCGGCCTGGACGAATGGCTGATGCGATACGCCTCGTTCATGTCTGCCAGCTGCGGGACGGACATCACCTACCATCCCGATGGACACAACGACCGGCTGGACAAGGAGACGGCACGGGAGGTCTACCGCATCATCCAGGAAACCGTGTCCAACAGCCTGACCCATGGCCAAGCCTCGCACATCTGCCTCTCCCTGGAGACGGACGAAACGGGACATTGCACGCTGACCATCACCGATGACGGCATGCCTGCCGTCATTCCGCACCACCCGGAAGGCATCGGCCTGCGCACGATAGACGAACGGGCCAAGGGCCTGAAAGCAACCCTGTCCAGAGAGCGGACAGGAGACGTGAACCGATTTACCCTGACTTTTCAAAACAAACAAACAAACGCATGACTGACCATACCTATCGGATACTGGCCATAGACGACCACCCCATCGTGCTGCAAGGCATACAGGCCCTTGCCACGAACCTGAACGACGTGTCCTGCACCACCCGGACCGACCTCCGGCTGGAGGACCTGCCGGACAGCACCGACTTCGACCTCTGCATCCTCGACCTGGGATTGTGCGGGAAGCAGAGCAAAGACTTCATCACCCGCCTGCACGCCCGGATGCCGTCCTGCCGCATCCTGGTCTACACCATGCACGAAGAACCTTGGATTGCCGACGAGCTGATCGAGCTTGACGTGGAAGGCGCCGTATCCAAAAATTCATCCCTCGACGAACTGCAACGGGCCATCGGCCAACTGCGCGGCGGCCTGACCTACTACGACCCGGTATTCGCCCGCCTGATGCGTCCCAAGGCGTTGAACCGGCTCACCACGCAGGAAACGCAAGTGCTGAAGCACATCATGAACGGCCTGAGCAACGCCCAGATTGCCCAAGCCATGAACCTCAGCATCAACACCGTCAAGACCCACCGGCGGAAGATCATGAAGAAATTCGAGGCCGCCAACGTCACACAGCTGATGAGCAAAATCAGTCAGTAAAGTCCAGCACCACCTCCACGGGGCAATGGTCCGACCCGTAAATCTCCGTATGGATGCCTGCACTGACCAACTTCTCGTTCAAGCGGTTGGATACCAGGAAATAGTCGATGCGCCACCCCGCATTCTTCTCGCGTGCCCGGAAGCGGTAGGACCACCACGAGTAGATGTCCTTGCGGTCGGGATAGAAATAGCGGAAAGTGTCCGTGAAGCCGGCGGCCAGCAACTCCGTGAACTTGGCACGCTCTTCGTCCGTGAAGCCGGCATTGCGGCGGTTGGTCTTGGGATTCTTCAAGTCAATCTCCTGATGCGCCACGTTGAGGTCGCCACAGACAATGACCGGCTTGCGTGCATCCAAGGCCAACAGGTAGGCCCGGAAGTCGTCCTCCCACGTCATGCGGTAGTCCAAACGGCGCAATTCGTCCTGCGAATTGGGCGTATAGACCGTGACCAGGAAGAAACTGGGCATTTCGAGGGTGATGACGCGCCCCTCCTTGTCGTGGTGCTCGATATCAATGCCATAGGTCACGCTGAGGGGCTTGTGGCGAGTATAGATGGCCGTGCCCGAATAGCCTTTTTTTTCGGCATAATTCCAGTACGACTCATAACCTTCAAAGGACAAGTCCAGTTGTCCGGCCTGCATCTTGGTCTCTTGCAGGCAGAAGAAGTCGGCGTCCAACTGACGGAACGCCTCCATGAAGCCTTTGTCCTTGCAGGCACGCAGGCCGTTCACATTCCAAGAGATAAATTTCATATCGTGATAAGTAAATCGCAAGAATTAAATGATAATTTATGTGCGCGAAGCGCACAATGGTTAATGGTTAATGATAAATGGTTAATAGCCTTGTGCATGGTTCCTTTTGCTACGTATTAACCATTAACCATTTATCATTAATCATTGCGGCCTTCGGCCGCTAAATTCCTATTTATCGTATAAACTAAATATCAACATCCACTTAAAGGAAAATGCAAATATATCGGCTTTCCGTGAATCGGAAAAGCGATTGTCCCATTTATTTCGGGGTTTTCGCTGTTTTTCCCCGGAAATTTTGTCCATTTCCGGCAGCGCCCGTGCTTACCCATACCCGCGCCCGTGCTTACCCATGCCTGCGCCCGTGCTTACCCATGCCCGCGCCCGTGCTTACCCGAGCCTGCGCCTATGGGCTGGGAATCAATGCCTTCAAGACAGGCACCAATCTCACTTCTGCCGCCCGGCCCAATACACCCCGCCCAGGATGAGCGCCACGCCCGACCAGGCCATAGGCGTCAGCCGCTCGCCCAGCACCACGGCCGACCCAATCAAGGTGAACACGGGATTCAGGTAAATGTAATTGGAAGCCGAGACCGTGCCCAACCGCTTCAGCACCACATTCCACACGGCAAAGCAGACCAATGACGCCAGCACGCCGAGGAAAAGCAAGTGGAAAAGTACCGCCGTGTCCAGCAGGCGGGACACCTCGAACTGCCAAGGGCGGAACATGAAAACGGGAAGGATGGTCAACACACCGTAGAAGAAGATCTTGCGCGTGATGAACACGACATCGTAACGGTCGGCCATGCGGCGCATGATGAGGCTGTAGAAGGCCCACGACAGGGAGGCCAGCAACGACAACAAGTCGCCCACGGGCGAAAGGCGAAGGACGAAATGACCGTTGCACACCACCAATGCCACGCCGGCCAAAGCCACCAGCGACCCGCCAATCAACCCACGGGTGGCCTTCATATTCTTATAGAAGGCCCACGAAAGCAGGGTGGTGAGCAGGGGCGTGGTACAGACAAGAAACGCCACGTTGGTGGCCAACGTATATTCCAGGGCCGTGTTCTCGGTCAGGAAGTAGAACGAGCCTCCCGTCACGCCGCCCAGCAGCAAGAGCAGCTCGTCCTTCCAGCTCCCTGCCCACAAGCGGTGCGGGGACAAGCACCAGATGCCCACGTAGGCCATCAGGAAGCGCAGCAGGAAAATCTCGTGCGGAGCCATCCCCTGCCCGATCAACAACTTGGTGGAGATAAAGGTCAACCCCCATATCCCCACAATGACAACCGCCACCAGATGGAAGCCGGCCGTCCCCCGGATTGTATGTAAAAAAGCTCTCATCAACGCGCAAAGGTACGCATAAGCAGGCAAATACGCAGAAAAATACATGCAATTCACCGCTTTTTTCTACTAATTTTTTGTAGCCGAACAGATTATTACTATCTTTGCAGCGGAATGGATGAAAGGTGAGGGGCAATCAAGCTCCTCTTTTTTGTTCTTAATAGTCGTTAATCTATGATAGAAAAGAAAACTATTTGCCAAATCGTTGACGAATGGCTGGAAGGAAAGGACTACTTCCTGGTGGAAGTCAACATCAGTCCTGATGACAAAATCGTGGTGGAGATAGACCACAAGGAGGGTGTTTGGATTGAAGATTGCGTGGACCTGAGCCGCTACATCGAATCCAGATTGGATCGTGACCAAGAGGATTACGAACTGGAAGTCGGCTCGGCAGGCATCGGACAACCGTTCAAGGTGCTGCAACAATACCAGGCCCACACGGGCGAAGAAGTGGAAGTGCTGACCAAGGATCACCGCAAGCTCCAAGGCATCCTGAAGGAAGCCGACGCGGACCACTTCACGCTGACCATCCTGAAGAAAGTGAAAGAAGAAGGTGCCAAACGCCCCAGAATGGTGAGCGAAGACCTGAATTTTTCTTATGAAGACATAATATATACTAAATACTTAATCACTTTTAAATAAGAAGCATGGCCAAGAAAGAAGAAACAGTAAGCCTGGTGGATACCTTTGCGGAGTTCAAGGAACTGAAGAACATCAACCGTACCACGATGGTGAGCGTGCTGGAAGAATCATTCCGAAGCGTGATCGCCAAGATGTTCGGCACGGACGAGAACTATGACGTGATTGTGAACCCGGACAAGGGCGACTTCGAGATCTGGCGCAACCGCGAAGTGGTGGCTGACGAGGACCTGACGAACCCCAACCTGCAGATTCCACTGAGCGAGGCACAGAAGATTGACGCCTCCTACGAGGTGGGCGAAGAGGTGACCGACGAAGTGAACTTCGCCAGCTTCGGACGCCGCGCCATCCTGAACCTGCGACAGACGCTGGCTTCCAAGATACTGGAACTGGAGAAGGACACCCTCTACAACAAATATATCGACAAGGTGGGCACCATCATCAGTGCCGAGGTCTACCAGATATGGAAGAAGGAAATGCTGCTGATGGACGACGAGCAGAACGAACTGCTGCTGCCCAAGTCCGAACAGATCCCCACCGACTTCTACCACAAGGGCGAGACGGTACGTGCCGTGGTGGACCGCGTGGAGAACAAGAACAACAATCCGAAAATCATCCTGAGCCGCACGTCGCCCGTCTTCCTGCAACGCCTCTTCGAGCTGGAAGTGCCCGAGATCAACGACGGCCTGATCACCATCAAGAAGATTGCCCGCATCCCCGGCGAACGCGCCAAGATTGCCGTGGAGAGCTATGACGACCGCATCGACCCCGTAGGTGCCTGCGTGGGTGTCAAGGGCAGCCGCATCCACGGCATCGTCCGCGAACTGCGCAACGAGAACATCGACGTCATCAACTATACCAGCAACACGCAGCTGTTCATCCAGCGCGCGCTGAGCCCCGCCCACATCTCGTCCATCAAGCTGAACGAAGAGGAGCGCAAGGCCGAGGTCTTCCTGAAGCCGGAAGAGGTGTCCCTGGCCATCGGCAAGGGCGGCCTCAACATCAAGCTGGCCAGCATGCTGACGGAATACACCATCGACGTGTTCCGCGAAGTGGACGAGAGCACGCAGCAAGAGGACGAGGACATCTACCTGGATGAGTTCCGCGACGAGATAGAGGGATGGGTCATCGACGCCATCAAGGGCATCGGCATCGAAACGGCCAAGGCCGTGCTGAACGCTCCGCGCGAGATGCTCATCGAACAGGCCGACCTGGAAGAGGAAACCGTGGATGAAGTCATCCGCGTCCTGAAGAAAGAGTTTGAAGAAGAATAAGTAACAAGGGTTAAGGTGCCAAAAAAAACTATATGACGATAAGGTTAAACAAAGTAACGAGAGACTTGAATGTGGGAATCACGACTGCTGTCGAATTCCTGCAAAAGAAGGGATTTACTGTGGAGGCAAACCCCAACACAAAAATTACGGATGAGCAGTTTGAGATGCTCAAGAAAGAATTCAGTACGGACAAGGACCTTAAAATTAAATCGGAACGCTTCAGCCAGGAGCGGCAAAACTACAAGGAACGCAACAAAGCCGCCGCCCGCACTGTAGCACACGAAAATAACGGAACGCAGGAAAAGGAGAAACCGGCAGAGGAAATCAAAGCCGTCGTGCCGGGAGACAATCTGCCCAAATTCAAACCGATAGGCAAGATTGACCTGGAAAGCCTGAAACATCCCAAACAAGCTGTCCCCATCCTCCAAACTCCGGAACCTGAACCAACCCCGGAACCCGAACCCGTAGTAGAGGCACCGCAACCCGAACCGGAAGTCACGGAACCGGAAACGACACACGAACCGGAACCGCAAATCCAAGAAGAACCCGCTGCGAAGGAACCTGTCGCCAACCCGGAAGAGCCGGAAACTCCGGATACCGCCGAGGAAGAACCTCTGCCGATTGAGGAAAAACAACCGGCCAAACAAGAGGAAGAAGTCTTCAAGATACACCACGAAGGCTTGGGCACCAAGATCAACATCATCGGCCAGATTGACCTGGCTGCATTGAACCAATCCACGCGCCCCCGCAAGAAATCGAAGGAAGAGAAACGCCGCGAACGCGAGGAGAAGGAGAAGCAGCGTCAGGACCAGCGCAAGCAGATGAAGGAGGCCATCATCAAGGAGATTCGCCGCGACGACAAGGGCAGCAAGGATGCCAAGGACGGCGATGCCAAGAAGAAACGCGCCCGCATCAACAAGGAAAAAGTAGACATCAACAACGTGTCCAACTTCCCCAAAGGCGGAGGCAGCGACCAGCCGAAAGGCAACAAGGATGCCCAAGGCGGTGGCAAGAAGAACAAGGATCGCTTCAAGAAGCCTGTCATCAAGCAAGAAGTGAGCGAGGAAGACGTGGCCAAACAAGTGAAAGAAACTTTGGCCCGCCTCACCGCCAAAGGCAAGAACAAGGCAGCCAAGTACCGTAAGGAAAAACGCGAGCTGGACGCCGAACGCCGCCAGGAACTGGAGAACCAGGAGGAAGCCGAAAGCAAAGTACTGAAGCTGACAGAATTCGTAACGGCCAACGAGCTGGCCAGCATGATGAATGTGCCCGTGACGCAAGTCATCGCCACCTGCATGAGCGTGGGCATCATGGTGTCAATCAACCAGCGCCTGGATGCAGAAACCATCAACCTGGTAGCCGAGGAATTCGGCTTCAAGACAGAATATATCAGCGCCGAGGTGGCCCAGGCCATCGTCGAGGAGGCCGACAAGGAAGAAGACCTCCAGCCGCGTGCCCCGATCGTGACAGTGATGGGTCACGTGGACCACGGTAAGACCTCGCTGCTGGACTACATCCGCAAGTCCAACGTCATTGCGGGCGAGGCCGGTGGCATCACGCAGCACATCGGTGCTTACCACGTGACGCTGGAAGACGGACGTCAGATCACCTTCCTCGACACGCCGGGACACGAAGCCTTCACCGCCATGCGTGCCCGTGGTGCCAAGGTGACGGACGTGGTCATCGTCATTGTGGCTGCCGACGACAACGTCATGCCGCAGACCAAGGAGGCCATCAACCATGCCATGGCTGCCGGTGTGCCCATTGTCTTTGCCATCAACAAGATAGATAAACCGGGAGCCAACCCGGACAAGATAAAGGAGGAACTGGCCAACATGAACTTCCTCGTCGAGGAATGGGGTGGCAAATACCAGTCGCAGGACATCTCCGCCAAGAAGGGCATCGGCGTCCACGAACTGCTGGAGAAGGTGCTGCTCGAAGCCGAAATGCTCGACCTGAAGGCTAACCCCGACCGTCGCGCCACGGGCTCCATCATCGAATCGTCCTTGGACAAGGGTCGCGGCTATGTGGCCACGGTGCTCGTATCCAACGGCACGCTGAAAGTGGGCGACATCGTACTGGCCGGCACGCACTACGGCAAGGTGAAGGCCATGTTCAACGAACGCAACCAGCGCATGAAGCAGGCCGGTCCGTCCGAACCCGCCCTCATCCTGGGACTGAACGGCGCACCTGCCGCCGGCGACACCTTCCACGTCATCGAGACGGAGCAGGAAGCCCGTGAAATCGCCAACAAACGCGAACAGCTGCAACGCGAACAGGGCCTGCGCACGCAGAAGATGCTGACGCTGGACGAAGTGGGCCGCCGCCTGGCATTGGGCGACTTCCACGAACTGAACATCATCGTCAAGGGCGACGTGGACGGTTCGGTAGAGGCTTTGAGCGACTCGCTTATCAAGCTGTCGACAGAGCAGATTCAGGTGAACGTCATCCACAAGGGCGTGGGACAGATTTCCGAGTCCGACGTATCGTTGGCCGCCGCTTCCGACGCCATCATCGTGGGCTTCCAGGTACGCCCGTCCAGCAGTGCCGCCAAACTGGCCGAACAAGAAGGCGTGGACATCCGCAAGTATTCCATCATCTACGACGCCATCGAGGAGGTGAAAGCCGCCATGGAAGGTATGCTTGCCCCGACACTGAAGGAGCAGGTGACCGCCACCATCGAAGTGCGCGAGGTGTTCAACATCAGCAAGGTAGGCCAGGTGGCCGGTGCCATGGTGAAGACCGGCAAGGTGAAGCGCACCGACAAGGCTCGCCTCATCCGCGACGGCATCGTGGTCTACACCGGCGCCATCAACGCCCTGAAGCGATTCAAGGACGATGTGAAGGAAGTCGGCACCAACTTCGAGTGCGGTATCAGCCTCACGAACTGCAACGACATCAAGGTGGGCGACGTCATCGAGACCTACGAAGAGGTGGAAGTGAAGCAGACACTGTAAACCAGTTACTTTATGATACAGATAGGGGCGCGTCATTAGATATGGCACGCCCTTACTTAGATAGATCGTGTAACTATGACCACTCTCGACATCATCCTGCTTGTCCTCATCGGCATCGGTGCCGTGCTGGGCTTCATGAAAGGCTTTTTGCGCCAATTGGCGGGGCTATTAGGGCTCGTGGCGGGACTGCTGGTGGCCAAGGCTCTGTATGTGCATGTAGCCGACGAAGTATTCTCACAAGTGACGGACAACATGGGGCTGGCCCGCGGACTGGCTTTCGTGGCTATCTGGCTGTTGGTGCCCCTACTGTTCCTGCTGGTGGCCTCGCTGCTGACCAAGTTGATGGAAGCCGTCTCGCTGGGATGGATCAACCGCCTGCTGGGAGCAGTACTGGGTGCAGCCAAGTATGCGCTGGTCATCAGCCTTCTGCTGATGGTCGTGGACCATTTTGACACGGAAAACGCCCTCATCAGCCGAACCAAAAAAGCAGCTTCCGTGTTATACGAACCAGTGAAAGGACTGGCAGAATTGTTCATCCCCGCCGCCCGCGAAGCGACGGAACACTATATATATGAGACATGAAGCAACAACAAGACTCCAACGAATATGTAAAGAAGCTGACCGAAGAGAAGTATAAGTACGGCTTCATCACCGACGTGCACACCGACATCATCGACCGCGGCCTCACGGAAGACACCGTGCGCCTTATCTCCGAGAAGAAAGGCGAGCCCGCCTGGCTGCTGGACTTCCGCCTGAAAGCCTACCACCACTGGCTGACGATGGACATGCCCACGTGGGCTCATCTGCGCATCCCGGAGATTGACTACCAAAGCATATCGTATTATGCCGACCCCACGGCACAGAAGAAGGACGGCCCCAAGTCGCTGGACGACGTGGATCCCGAACTCATCAAGACCTTCAACAAGCTGGGCATCCCCCTGGAGGAGCAGATGGCGCTGAGCGGCATGGCCGTGGACGCCGTGATGGACTCCGTGTCCGTCAAGACCACCTTCAAGGAGACGCTCATGGAGAAAGGAATCATCTTCTGCTCCATCAGCGAGGCCGTGCGCGAGCATCCGGACCTGATACAGAAATACCTGGGTAGCGTGGTGCCCTATCGCGACAACTTCTTCGCCGCGCTCAATTCCGCCGTCTTCTCCGACGGGTCGTTCGTCTACATCCCCCGTGGCGTGCGCTGCCCGATGGAGCTGTCCACCTATTTCCGCATCAACGCGCGGAACACGGGCCAGTTCGAGCGGACGCTCATCGTGGCAGACGATGACAGCTACGTCTCCTACCTGGAGGGTTGCACCGCCCCGATGCGCGACGAGAACCAGCTGCACGCCGCCATCGTGGAAATCGTGGTGCACGACCGCGCCGAAGTGAAGTACAGCACCGTGCAGAACTGGTACCCCGGCGATGCCGAGGGCCGCGGCGGCGTCTACAACTTCGTCACCAAGCGCGGACTGTGCAAGGGCGAATCGTCCAAACTCTCCTGGACGCAGGTGGAGACAGGCTCGGCCATCACGTGGAAGTATCCCAGCACTATCCTGGCAGGCGACAACTCCGTGGGCGAGTTCTACAGCGTGGCCGTCACCAACCACCACCAGCAAGCCGACACGGGCACGAAGATGATACACCTGGGCCGCAACACCCGCTCCACCATCGTCAGCAAGGGCATCTCCGCCGGGCTGAGCGAGAACTCCTACCGCGGCCTGGTGCGCGTAGGCCAACGGGCCGACAACGCCCGCAACTACAGCCAGTGCGACTCGCTGCTGCTGGGCAGTCGGTGCGGCGCGCACACCTTCCCCTACATGGACATCCACAACGAGACGGCCGTCGTGGAGCACGAAGCCACCACGTCGAAAATCAGCGAAGACCAGATATTCTACTGCAACCAGCGCGGCATCTCCACCGAAGACGCCGTGGGCCTCATCGTCAACGGCTACGCCAAGGAGGTGCTCAACAAGCTGCCCATGGAGTTCGCCGTCGAGGCGCAGAAGCTGCTCTCCGTGTCGCTGGAGGGGAGCGTGGGATAATAGCATGTATAAGGAGGGAAAAAAAACATCAATGCCAATTTGATATAAAAGACGCGAGAGGTGCCTTTCTTCAAAGCACCTCTCGTCTTTTATGCATCAGCTATCCTATTCTATTGATGAATTTTCGCTGCTGTATCCTTTAGTTCTATTTCTTCTCTCTTTATGCGTACGGATACTTCACACGATTTCGTGATTTTTCCTTTTACTTCCATCGTTTCGCCCGTCTGAGAATCTTCCAGCTCCAACAAATAGGTAGCTTTCAATAGACGGTAATCATAAGTTATAATGGTAGTAATCCCTGTTTTAGGCGGTATAGTCACGATAGTGGAAACCGGTTTCCTCGACAAATAGGTAGTACCTTGTATGTAAGGTATTACTGATCCAGATCCAGCACAAGGCTGTCCCTGCTCAAAAAGAATATCAGATACCCATGCCGTATCCCCTTCTGCTACCCAATGAAAAGCGGCAGGGTCATCACTTGTAAAGCTGATGACTGTGCTTGGAATAGTATCGAGTATTCCATAAGATTGCTCCGCATCGGTATAATTATAGAAGTCATCATGCGCTGTAGTAACTTCGTACATACTTTCCCCATCACCTTCTTCAAAAAAATACGTGATATCTTTCACTCTATAGGATGAAGGTACCAAATCTTCGTCATCATTGCTGCACGCATTCAGCCCCAACAGCAAAAGGGCAGCCAACAGATAATCAGTCCATTTTCTCATAATACCCATGCATTTAGATTACAATGAGGCAAAGATAAGACTTTCCATAACATAAACCAATACTTTTATCGCCTTTTTTCGTCCTCGCCCTCTCGCAGTACGCACATTAATTTGTATCTTTGCGCCTCACGATTGATAAACCTTTTATATATGTTAGAAATCCAAGACCTGCATGCCGAGATAAATGGCAAAGAGATATTGAAAGGCATCAACCTCACTATCCGCGACGGCGAGGTGCATGCCCTGATGGGACAGAACGGCGCGGGCAAGAGCACGCTGAGCAACGTCCTCGTCGGCCATCCCGCCTACCGCGTGACGCGCGGCACGGTCCTGTTCAACGGCCGCGACCTGCTGGCCATGTCGCCCGAAGACCGGGCGCACGAAGGCCTGTTCCTGTCCTTCCAGACCCCGGTGGAGATACCCGGCGTGTCGATGGTGAACTTCATGCGCACCGCCGTCAACGAGCAGCGCAAGTACCGCCACCAGCCCGCCCTCAGTGCCTCGGAATTCCTCAAGCTGATGCGCGAGAAGCGCGCCATCGTCGAGCTGGACAGCAAGCTGGCCAACCGCTCCGTCAACGAGGGCTTCAGCGGCGGCGAGAAGAAGCGCAACGAAATCTTCCAGATGGCCATGCTGGAGCCTACCTTCGCCATCCTCGACGAGACGGACTCCGGCCTCGACGTCGATGCCCTGCGCATCGTGGCCGAAGGCTTCAACAAGCTGCGCACTCCGCAGACCTCGGCCTTGGTCATCACGCACTACCAGCGCCTGCTGGACTACCTCCGGCCGGACACGGTGCACGTCCTGCTGGGCGGCCGCATCGTCAAGACCGGCGGGCCGGAACTGGCGCAGGAGATTGAGCAGCGCGGATTTGACTGGATCAAGAAGGAACAGGTAAATGAAGAATGAAGAACGAAGAATGAAGAATTCCATTCCCCCTGCAAAGAAGAGAGAGATGGAGTTCTTTACACATTCTTCATTCTTCATTCATAATTCTTCATTAAGATTATGAGACCCGAACAACAATACATCGACCTATACGCCCAGGCGGAAGCCCTGCTGCGCGCCCACAGCACCGAGCCGCTGAACCGCCTGCGCGCCCGTGCCTTCGCCGACTTCGAGCGGCTGGGCTTCCCCACCCGCCGGCAGGAAGACTGCAAGTACACCGACGTGCCCCGCGCCTTCGAGCCGGACTACGGCATGAACCTCAAGCGGCTACCCATCCCCGTCAATCCCTACGAAGTGTTCAAGTGCGATGTGCCCAACATGAGCACCTCGCTGTTCTTCGTGGTGAACGACGCCCTCTCCTACACGGAAAAGACGTTGCCCGACGGCGTCATCCTGGGCAACTTCCGCGACTATCCCGAACTGGTGGAGCGATACCTCGGCACCCTGGCCGACACGTCACAGGACGGCCTGACCGCCTTCAACACCGCCTTTGCCCAAGACGGCGTGCTGCTCTACGTCCCCCGAGGCGTCATCGTGGAGAAGCCCATCCAGCTCATCAACATCCTGCGCAGCGACGTGCCCCTGCTGGTGAACCGCCGCGTGCTCATCGTCCTGGAGGACGGCGCACAAGCCCGCCTGCTGGTGTGCGACCACACGATGGACGAGGTGAACTTCCTGGCCACCCAGGTCATCGAAGTCTTTGCAGGCCGCGACAGCGTGTTCGACCTCTACGAACTGGAGGAAACGCACACCGGGACCACCCGCCTGAGCAACCTCTACGTCCGCCAGGAAGCCGGCAGCAACGTCTTGCTGAACGGTATGACCCTGACCAACGGCACCACACGCAACAGTACCCGCGTCCTGCTGGCCGGCGAGAACGCTTCGCTGGACCTTTGCGGCATGGCCATCGCCGACCGGAACCAGCACGTGGACACGCGCACCGTCGTGGAGCACGCCGTCCCCTCGTGCACCTCGCGCCAACTCTTCAAGAACGTGCTGGACGACCACGCCACGGGCGCCTTCTCCGGCCTCGTCCTTGTCCGGCCCGGCGCGCAGCACACCGATGCCCGCCAAACCAACCGCAACCTCTGCGCCACCCGCGACGCCCGCATGTACACCCAGCCCCAGCTGGAAATCTATGCCGACGACGTGAAGTGCAGCCACGGCGCCACGGTGGGCCAGCTGGACGATGCGGCCCTCTTCTACATGCGCCAGCGCGGCATCCCCCTGCACGAAGCCCGCCTGCTGCTGATGTTCGCCTTCGTGGGCGAGGTGGTAGACACCATCCGCCTTGATGCCCTGAAGGATCGCCTGCACCACCTGGTGGAGAAGCGTTTCCGCGGCGAGCTGGGACGGTGCAGGACGTGCGGCGGATGCCGGTAAATTCAGGCACGGATTGCACGGATTACACGGAATATTTATATCTTTGCCGAATCTAATATAAACAGAGATGTGGAAAGAGAAACTGGGCAATTATCTGATTGATATATCGAAATATATCTTCACCGGAGTAGTCATTGCCTCCCTGTTCAAAGACATGGGAGACAACAAATGGCTAATCTATGGATTAGGCTTCACATCTGCATTACTGGCATTACTATTAGGGCTAATACTTACTAATAAAAAGAAAGAATAACTATGGGAGCAATCATTGGTTTTTTACTTTTAGGTATTCCTTGCGCCATAGCCTTGGTTTACTTTCTGACCCCAAGTGGAAAAAGGTGGTTAAGGACAAATCATCTGTTATAATTAAAAAGGAGAATGCCGGCCGCATTCTCCTTTTTAATGTCCTCTCCCCACATCACCACGTCACCGGCTTTTGCAGGATGTTCCCATCCGCCGCATCGGCATCGGTGAAGGTATTGCCGCGATACTGCACGCACAGCATCACGAGAGGTTCCGTGCCATTGTTGCGCACCGAACGCTCGCCGGCGGGCGCTACCCGCACCACGGCCCCTTCGGCCACGGGGAAGCACTGTCCGTCCACCTGGAACTCGCCCCGGCCGCTGAGGAAGAAGTACAGTTCCTCATGCTCCTTGTGGGTGTGCAGGAAGCCCGTCTCCGTGCCGGGCTGGAAAACTTGGAAAGAGAATTCGCCGCCCGTGGCATGGAGCGCCGCGCCGCCGAACACCTTGCCCGGGATTTTCACGTCCGGGCCCAGTTCCAATACATAATCGCTCAACTCACTCAACTTGCCTACGCTGATGGCGCTGAAGTTGCGTCCGTCAGCCACTGTTTCTACGTGTTTCATACTGTTACGGTTCTTTTTTAGGTACGTTAATCATTCTTTTAATTTACGCCGATGCTTGCATCTTATTGCGGATTGGTGCTACCTTTGCATCAGCTGCCTGTCTGGTTCAGACGGTGCAAAGATACAGGCTTATTTATTCATAAACAAGAGGTTACCTCGATGTAGCATAGTTACCTCGAGGTAACTTTTGCAGAAAGACAATACATTGGCATGGCAAAAAACTTGGAAAAATATTCGCTCGTCGAGATATGCCCCATCCGCAACGTGGTGGCCCGCTTCGGCAACAAGTGGTCCTTCCTGCTCATCATGCTGCTGAGCGAGAACGGTACCACGCGCTTCAATCAACTGAAGAAACTGATACCCGACATCTCGACCAATGTCCTGTCCTCCACCCTCTCGGTGCTGGAGGCCGACGGGCTGGTGAGCCGCACCGTCTATGCCGAGGTGCCGCCCCGCGTGGAGTATGCCCTCACGCCCACCGGGCAAAGCCTCGTCCCCCTCCTCCTGCAACTGACGGAGTGGGCGCAAAGCCACATGCAGTCCATCCTGAAGCATCGGAAGAATTTTGAACAATCAGCAGGCAAGGCCGGGTGAAGCATCGGACGGCTTTACTCCGGGACGTTCCCGCCCGTGTCCGGAGGTATCCCCGCCCGTGCTTACCCGTGCCTCCGCCCGTGGGCGCAGGCATACCCCTTCTTCCTTCTTGTATTTCAAAGCTGTATGTTTGGAGGAATCGCTGTTTTTCTCTTGCCTGTTCTCACTGAAAAAACAAGACAGCAGACCTTTTCTTAGATGAAATGACTGGGCTATGCCCTCAGTTCTCATTTAGACACCGTGAAAGGCGATTCCTTTCAGAAAAATCCTATATTCTCGACCCCAATAGTTCTTTTCTGTACCATTTTCATTATCTTTGTGCGCCCTTGGGACAAGAGGTCCTCCCAAAGAGCACGGAAAGAGATACGGACCTTCAACCTTGACCAATTGAACATACATAACAACAAGATGTACAGACTTATTCTCTTGATTTCGG
>JAHLFO010000099.1 GCA_018883785.1 Candidatus Bacteroides intestinipullorum | reverse complement strand
TGACGCCGGTATTGTTTCTCACCGCCCGCTCGGCCGTCAACGACGTGGTGGAAGGCTTCGAGCTGGGCGCCAACGACTATCTGAAGAAGCCGTTCGGCATGCAGGAACTCATTGTGCGCATCAAGGCGCTGCTGGGACGAGCCATCCGCACAGAGGCCTCCCCCACCCGGCGCGAGGCATACGAAGTGGGCGCTTATCTCTTCACGCCCCGCACCCAACGCCTCCACCATAACGGCACAGAGACGGAGTTGAGCCACCGCGAGAGCGAAATCCTGCGCCGCCTCTGCGAGCATCAAGACCAGGTAGTGGACATGCGCGACATCCTCCTCGACTTGTGGGGAGACGACTCCTTCTTCAACCAGCGAAGCCTGCACGTGTTCATCACCAAATTGCGCCATAAGCTGAACCGGGACGAACGGATACGGATTGTGAACGTGCGCGGCATCGGCTACAAGCTCATCGTGAACTAAGCGACAAATAATGTGAAAGGATTTCCCCGATTCGAGGGAAAGGAGTAACTTTGCCCGGTAACCCAACAATGAAACCGGAGATATGAAACGCATCGTATTACTGACTTTATTCCTGGCCGGCGCCATCCTGCTCCACGCCCAAAGCGAGGTGAAGGCGGACACGCTCGACGTTCCTCCCGCCACAGCAGATGCCGGTTCTTCTCTCCTGCCTTCCACCGTCAAGAGCTATGGCGGATTCCTGCTGGACCTGGGCGCGATGAACCTGCCCGAACGTCCCAGCCTGAGTAACTTCAAACTGACAGTGCCCGACGCGAGCAAGGACTACAGTTTCCTCTTCCGCCCACAGACGGATGTCATCTACACGCAAGGCAATTACACGATGTCCGCCCCCTACGGCTTTGGCCTAAATAGTTTCTGGGGGACGCCCACCACCTTGCAGATGGGCAGTTTCCAACTGAAAAACGGATGGAAGCTGAACACCTATGGCGAATATGATGCCGACGGACGACGGGTGTACAATCCCTCCGCCCTGCCGTGGGAGCGCAACGACTTCAAAGGAGCTTTCGAGTTTAAATCAGACAACGGCTTCGGCCTGCGCATCGAGGTGCAACGCAAGCAGGAGACGCCATTCTAAGCATTGAAAAGCAAGGACATAAAAAAACACGCGAATCGCGCAGAAAAAATCCAGACACGCATCGTGCCGATGGATAAACTGCGGAATTCGCGTGAATTTGCGTCCAGACTCCCTTATTCTTCGTCTTCTTCAGGCTTCATGTTGGTATAAACCGTCTGGACATCGTCGAACTCTTCGAGACGCTCCACCATCTTGTTGATGGTCTCGCGGTGCTCGGCGGGCACATCCTTCAAGTCATTGGGGATATAAGTGAAGTCACCACCCACATCCTCGAATCCCTGCTCCTCCAGATGCTTCTGGATGGCGGCATAGCTCTTCGGGTCGCCATAGATAGTAATGGTGCCTTCTTCATCGTCCACGTCATAATCCTCGTCCACGTTATAGTCAATCATGTCCAGCAGGAATTCATCCATGTCCATGTCGTCCTTCTTCTTGAAGGTAAACACGCACTTGTGGTCAAAGAGGAAAGCCAAAGAACCCATGGTGCCGAGGTTGCCTCCAAACTTGTTGAACACTGAACGCACGTCGGCCACCGTGCGGGTGGGATTATCGGTCAACGTATCCACGAAGACGGCGATGCCGTGAGGTCCGTAGCCTTCGTAAGTCATGCCTTTGTAGTCGCTCTGGTCCTTGCCCATAGCGTTCTTGATGGCGCGCTCGATGTTGTCCTTAGGCATGTTCTCGCGCTTACAGGTGGCGATGATGGAACGCAAGGAGGGGTTGTTTTCGGGTTCGGGGCCTCCCGCCTTCACGGCGATAGCAATCTGCTTGCCCAAGCGGGTGAATGTCTTGGCCATGTGACCCCATCTTTTCAATTTCGTAGCTTTACGATATTCAAATGCTCTTCCCATTGGATTATAGTTTTATGTTGTTATTATACGTAAGTTTATGAGTTATCTCAGTTTAGCGCCGAGCTTGTTCTCCAGGTTGGCGATGAGCTTCGACATGATTTTGTCGATTTGCTTCTCATTGAGCGTGGCGTTTTCGTCTTGTAGCAGGAAGCTGACGGCATAGCTCTTCTTGCCTGCCTCGAGGTTCTTGCCTTCATAAACATCAAAGAGTGCTACCTCCTTGAGGAGCTTCTTCTCCGTTTCGCGGGCTATTTTCTCAATTTCGGCGAACTGTACCTTCTTGTCGAGCAGGAGGGCGAGGTCGCGCTTGACGGCAGGGAACTTGGAGATTTCGCGGTAGCTGACCTTCACGCTGCGAATAGCTTTGAGCACTTCGCGCCAGTTAATGTCGGCATAGTAGACTTCGTGTTCGATGTCAAATGCCTTGAGCACCTTGTGTGTCACGACACCCATCGTGGCCAGCCGCTTGCCGCCACGTGTCTGGATGGAGAGCGCCGAAGCATAGATGTCGTCTGCCAGAGTGCCAATGACAAGGTCGTGCATCTGCAAACCAAGGCGCATGAAAATATTCTCCACATAAGCTTTCAGCTCGTAGACGGAAGAATCCTCATCGGGATGTGCCCAAGAGTTTGCCACGCGCTTGCCCGTCACCCAGAGTGCCAGGTGCATCTCTTCGCTGTAAGGAGCCAAGACGCGGTCGGGATCGGCTTTTTCCTTATTATAATGGTAGCAGTTGCCGAATTCAAAGAACTTCAAGTCTGCGCTCTTGTGATTGGTGTTGTGTGCAATGCTCTCCAAGCCGCCAAACAACAGGGTCTGGCGCAGGACATTGAGATCAGCACTCAGCGGATTGAGCAGGCGGACGAGGTTGTCCGAAGGATAAGTGGCCAGCTCATCATAATACGCAGCACGCGTCAACGAGTTGTTCAGTATTTCGCTGAATCCGCATCCCACCAATTGCTCGGCCACGAGGTTTTGCAAGCGGTTGGACTTGTCCTCCTCGCCTTTCGTGGTGAGGCTGGAATGGAGTGTTGTGGGAATCTCGACGTTGTTGTATCCATAAATGCGCAAGATGTCTTCTACCACGTCGCACGGACGCTGCACGTCCACGCGGTAGGGAGGCACGTCGAGAGTCAATCCTTGTGGCGTCTCTTCCACGATTTTCATCTCCAGGCTGCGTACGATGCTGCGGATGGTTTCCTCAGGAATGGTCTTGCCTACGAGGTCGTGCACATATTGATAGGGCAGCTCCACGCGAAAGTCGGGGAACTGGACGTTGCAAACATCCTTAATGTCCATGGCAATAGTGCCCCCAGCCAGTTCCTTCACCATCAGGGCGGCGAGCTTGAGGCAGTAGATAACACTGTTGGGGTCAATGCCGCGCTCGAAGCGGAAGGAAGCGTCCGTGTTCAGCCCGTGGCGACGTGCCGTCTTGCGCACCCATGTGGGGTGGAAGTAGGCACTCTCCAAGAAGACGTCGCGCGTCTGCTCTGTCGAACCGCTGGCCAAGCCACCAAACACGCCGGCAATGCACATAGGCTCCTCTGCGTTACAGATCATCAGGTCGCGCTCATTCAGCTTGCGCTCCACGCCGTCCAGGGTGACGAAGGGCGTGCCCTCGGGCAGGGTCTTGACGATGACGTGGCGTCCTTTGATCTGATCCGCATCGAAGCAGTGGAGGGGTTGCCCAAAAGCATGGACGATATAGTTGGTGACATCCACCACGTTGTTGATGGGGCGCAGGCCGATAGCGGTGAGGCGCTTCTTCAACCAATCGGGACTTTCGCGGACGGTTACTCCCTTGACAGTTACGCCGGCATAGCGGGGACAGGCTTCTGCATTCTCCACCGTCACCTGAATGTCCAAGTCATGGCTCTCCGCGACGAAGGTATCCACCGACGGGCGATGCAAGGCGGCTGTGCGGCCGTTTTGCACCAACCAGGCGTAGAGGTCGCGAGCCACACCGTAGTGCGAACAGGCGTCGGCACGGTTGGGTGTGATGTCCACCTCGAGCACATAGTCACTCTCCAAGTGGTAATATTCCTTGGCGGGCGTGCCTGGCACGGCATCAGCGGGCAGGACGATAATGCCCGAGTGATCGGTACCGATGCCTATCTCGTCCTCAGCGCAGATCATGCCGTTGGACTCGATGCCGCGCAGTTTGGACTTCTTAATGGTGAAACACTGGTCACCGTCATAGAGCTTGGTGCCCAAGGTAGCCACCACCACCTTCTGCCCGGCGGCCACATTTGCCGCGCCACAGACAATCTGTACGGGTTCTTGCCCATTGCCCAAATTGACGGTGCATACGTGCATGTGATCCGAATTCGGATGCGGCTCGCAGGTCAGTACTTCGCCGATAACCAGACCTTCCAGTCCGCCTTTGACGGACTCCACCTCATCCACGCTGCCCGTCTCCAATCCGATGGAAGTCAACGCGGCTGCCACCTCTTGCGGGGTCAGGTCAAAATCGACATACTCCTTGAGCCAATTGTAAGAGATATTCATATCGTTCCAGATTTTTGATTTCAATTTTCCGGCAAAGATACGAATTATCTCTATAAATCACCACCAAGCCGTCCGATTTTGCAGAATAATCGCTATATTTGCCCACGAAACCCTAACTTAAATATCTTAATCTTATGAACGTACAAAACATCGGAGAAAACGCCGGCATCGTATGGAGACAGCTGGCAAGCGAACACCGCAAGTGGCAATATGACGAAGTGAAAGCGGCCACCGGCCTGGCAGATCGCGACATGAACGCTGCCATCGGGTGGCTGGCACGCGAAGGAAAGGTGGAAATAGAAGAAAGTAAGGTGGGCCGCAAGACCATCATCTACCTCACACTCTGCTACTACATCAGCTGACAACTGCCCACTGCGGCACTGATATGAGAAAGGGGAGGAATCGATGAATACCTCCCCTTTTTTGTATCCCTTTTCGGACAGAGTCATTCGCTCTTGATGCTCTCCACCGGATTCTCATTGGCAATGTGCCAAGCCTTGACCACCACGATGCAGACAATGATGACCAGCAGCAGCACCGCCAGCCCGACGAAGTGCAGCGGGCTGATGCAGACCTGCCCGGCAAATTGCGTGAGCCACTCCGTGCCCACATACCAGGCCACCACCGAACCCACCACCACGCAGGGCACGGCAATGAGCAGCACGCCGCGCGACAGCAGCCGCAGGATGTCGCCCGCCGACGCCCCGTTGACCTTGCGGATGGCTATCTCCTTGGCACGGCGACCCGTCTCGTCGTTGACGTAGCCGATGAGGCCCATCAGCACGATGAGGATGATGAACACTGAGGTGAGCAGTACGGAGTTGCGGAAGTGTGACACGCTACTGTAGGCATCGCGCAACAGCGACTCCACACTGACAAAGTTCAGTGCCAGGTCAGGGAAAGTCTCCTGAACGAAAGCATTTAGCTTGTCCAGGTTCTCATCATAGGGCTGACGCAAGCGAACATCGAAGGCATGAGGCGCTCCACCCATCACGAGGGCAATAGGTTGCTGCTCCATGTAGAAACCTTGGTTGCGCACGTCGCGGAAGACACCGACAATGGTATGCGTATAGTCTTTGCCACCCGGATGGAAATCGTTCAGTTGCTTGCCCACCGCGCCGTCCGTCCACTTCATCAGGCGCACGACCTCTTCATTGACCAGCACGTCGCCCAGTTTCTGCAACGAGTCGCCCTCGATGATTTCAAT
>JAHLFO010000098.1 GCA_018883785.1 Candidatus Bacteroides intestinipullorum | reverse complement strand
TGGCAGGTGAAGATATTGCGCCGCATGAGCCGCGTGCTCCGCATCCGCGAGGACTTCTCCTACGCCATGGTGCACGACCTGAAGACGCCCCTCTCCAGCATCATCATGACCCTGCGCCCCCTGCACGAAGGCCGCCTGGACGACAAGCCCGCCCTGCGCGACCGCTACTTCCAGATAGCCCGCGACGAGGCCGACCACCTGCTGGCCCTCACCAACAAGATACTGACCATCTCGAAGCTGGAGAACCACAAGATGCACATGTCGCCCGAGCCCCTGCCCCTGCAACCCCTGCTGGACGCGCTGGCCGAACGACTTGCACCCAAGTGCCCCAAGCCCCTGCGCATCACCGCCGACCTCCGTGTGCCCACGCTCCTGGCCGACCCCGAGTATTGGCCCGAAGTGATGCTGAACCTCGTGGACAACGCCATCAAATACACCCGCCCCGATGCCGACGCCGTGGAGATACACGTCAGCACCCGCCCCGCGGGCCGCCACGAGACAGAACTGCGCATCCGCGACAACGGCCGGGGCATCTCCCGCCGCCACCTGCGCACCATCTTCAACAAATACGAGCGTGCCTCCGCCGAAAGCAACGCCCCCGCGCAAGGCTTCGGGCTGGGGCTGAACTTTGTACGTCAGGTGGTCGAGGCGCACGGCGGACACATCCGCGCCGAGAGCGAGGAAGGGAGGTGGACGGAGTTCATTATTTTAATGAAGAATGAAGAATAGTCCCTACGGGACAAAATGAAGAATTTAGTTAGTAAATCAATAAAATAGAAACAATGAAGAAGGTGAAGAACGAAGAACGCCACGCGCCAAATTCTTCATTCTTCATTCATAATTCTTAATTTAAGTATGATAAAACTATTACTCGTAGAAGACGACGTGAACCTGAGCTACATCGTGCAGACCGCCCTCGAGGACCTCATCGGCGGCTATCAGGTATTCACCGCCCCCAATGGCGCAGAAGGCCTGAAACAATGGGAGGCACACCGACCCGACATCATCGTGAGCGACATCGACATGCCCGTGATGAACGGCTTCGACATGGTGCGCCGCATCCGCGAGACGGACAAGACGACGCCCATCATCTTCGGCTCGGCCCTCACCTCGCCCCGCGACGTGAAGGAGGGCTACAAGCTGGGCGTGAACAACTACGTGAAGAAGCCCTTCGTGCCCGACGAGCTGGACGCCCACGTCCACGCCCTGCTGAAGCTGACCGAAGGCCATAAGACCACGGACGAGACCGGCCACTTCCGCCTGGGCCGCTACACGCTGGACGCCCCGCACGCCATCCTGCGCGACGACCAGACAGAAGAACTGCAAACCCTGAGCCAGCGCGAGGCCCAGTTGCTGCAACTCCTGGCCGAAAACCGCAACCAGACCGTGCGCCGCGAAGCCATCCTCAGCCGCCTGTGGGGCACGGAGGAGAAAGACTACTTCGCCTCGCGCAGCCTGGACGTGTTTGTCAACAAGCTGCGCAAGCTGCTGGAAGACGAGCCGCGGGTGGAGATAAAGACCGTGCGCGGCGTGGGACTGATGTTAATGGTTAATGATAAATGATTAATGGTTAATATATAAGGAAGATGAAGAAGATTACCATCGCCATCGACGGCTTTTCCTCGTGCGGGAAAAGCACCATGGCCAAAGACCTGGCCCGCGAGATAGGCTACATCTACATCGACAGTGGCGCCATGTACCGCGCCGTCACCCTCTACTGCCTGGAGAACGGGTTGTTCCTCGCCGACGGGCAGATAGACACCGCCCGCCTGGAGCGCGAGATGGACAGCATCCACATCTCCTTCCGCCTCAACCCGCAGACGGGCCGCCCCGATACTTACCTCAACGGACAGAACGTGGAAGACCGCATCCGCACCATGGAGGTATCGGCCCGCGTCAGCCCCGTGTCTGCCCTGCCCTTCGTGCGCCAAGCCCTCGTCGCCCGGCAACAGGAGATGGGCCGCGAGAAGGGCATCGTGATGGACGGCCGCGACATCGGCACCACCGTCTTCCCCGACGCCGAGCTGAAGGTGTTCGTTACCGCCGCGCCCGAAATCCGCGCCCGGCGCCGCTACGACGAGCTGAAAGCCAAAGGCCAGCCCGCCGACTATGACGACATCCTGGCCAATGTGAAGCAGCGCGACGACATCGACCAGCACCGGGCCGTCAGCCCCCTGCGCCGCGCCGACGACGCCCTGCTGCTGGACAACGGCGAGATGACCATAGAGGAGCAGAAGGCTTGGCTATTAGCGCAATACAGAAATACTTTAATGAAGGACGAAAAATGAAGCATGAAGGATTCACCTTGCATACGGCCATGCACAATAATGCATACGGCTGTGCACAACAGTGCATACGGCTGTGCACAATGATGCACACGGCTATGCACAATGGTGGTTTCTTCCTCCGGACTTTGGCCAAGTCGTGGCATAGACAATGTAAAGCCAACATAAAGACTTGGCTTCATGCAGATATTCATTCTTAATTCTTCATTCTTAATTCTTCATTGAACATGGCAAACATAGAAATAGACCAAGGTTCCGGCTTCTGCTTCGGCGTGGTGAACGCCATCCGCAAGGCCGAGGAGGAACTGGCCAAGGGCGGCACGCTCTATTGCCTGGGCGACATCGTGCACAACAGCCGCGAGGTGGAGCGCCTGGAGCGCATGGGCCTCGTCACCATCAACCACGAGGAGTTCGGCCGCCTGCACGATGCCAAGGTGCTGCTCCGCGCCCACGGCGAACCGCCCGAGACCTACGAGACAGCCCGGCGCAACCGCATCGAAATCATCGACGCCACCTGCCCCGTGGTGCTCCGACTCCAAAAACGCATCAAGCAAGAGCATAACCGCACGGACGACCCGGACAAGCAAATCGTCATCTACGGCAAGAGCGGACATGCCGAAGTGCTGGGCCTGGTGGGACAGACCGCCGGACGGGCCATCGTCATCGAGAACCTGGAGGAGGCCAAGCAACTGGATTTCCACCGCAGCATCCGCCTCTACTCGCAGACCACCAAGTCGCTGAGCGGCTTCCGCGAGGTGGTGGACTACATCCAGGCGCACATCGAGCCGGGCGTATCCTTCCAGTACTACGACACGATCTGCCGGCAGGTGGCCAACCGCATCCCCAACATCCGCGAGTTTGCCGCCGCACACGACCTGGTGTTCTTCGTCAGCGGCAAGAAAAGCTCCAACGGCAAGATGCTCTTCAGCGAATGCCTGAA
>JAHLFO010000097.1 GCA_018883785.1 Candidatus Bacteroides intestinipullorum | reverse complement strand
GCTTGTTTGGCTACCGCAACGGCATACTGCGTGTACAGGTCCATCTTGCGGGCTTCCTTGCGGTCGATGTATTGGGATGCATCGAAGTTCTTCACCTCGCATGCAAACTGTGTCTTGAAAAGGGAAGCATCGAAATGTGTAATAGGCCCGGCCCCGCTAACCCCGTTGACCAGGTTCTCCCAAAACTCGGAGACCGTATTGCCAATGGGGGTAACGGCACCCAGACCTGTTACCACGACTCTTTTTAATTCCATGTGATGAACGGATGGAAAGGATTACTTGGAGTGCTCTTCGATGTAGTTGATGGCATCACCCACGGTGGCAATCTTTTCAGCCTGGTCGTCAGGAATGGAAATACCGAATTCCTTCTCGAATTCCATGATGAGTTCTACAGTGTCCAGAGAATCGGCTCCCAGGTCGTTCGTGAAGCTGGCCTCGTTCTTTACTTCGGATTCTTCAACGCCTAACTTATCGACGATAATCGCTTTCACTTTAGATGCAATTTCAGACATAACTTTAAGTTTTTAGTTAATAATTAGGTTTATTTCTTTATTTTTGCCGTGCAAAGGAATGAATATTTCTTCGTCCGTGCAAATTTTTCGGACATTAAGTGCTGGATTTTGCACATTTTTTACGGTTTTGTGCATAAATATCGTGTATTATGGGAAAAAACATCGCTATTTTGGCTTCGGGCAACGGCACGAATGCCGAGAACATCATCCGCTATTTCCGCGAGAAGGCCACCGCCCGTGTGGCATTAGTGTTAACCAACCGCCAGTCGGCCTACGTCTTGCAGCGTGCCGCCTCGTTGGACGTGCCCGCCCTCTGTTTCGGCAAGGACGAGTGGGCAGACGGGCATCCCGTCTTGCAGGCGTTGCAGGCGCACGCCATTGATTTCGTCGTCCTGGCAGGATTCCTGGCCCGCGTGCCGGACAACATCCTCCACGCTTATCCCCAGCGCATGGTCAACATCCATCCCTCCCTCTTGCCCAAGTTTGGCGGCAAGGGCATGTATGGCGACCGCGTCCACCAGGCTGTCCTTGCTGCCGGCGAGGCGGAGAGCGGCATCACCATCCACTACACCAACGAGCATTACGACGAGGGCGCCATCATCCGCCAGTATGCCTGCCCCGTCCTCCCGGACGACACGCCGGACACCCTCGCCGCCCGCGTCCACGCGCTGGAGTACGCGCACTATCCGGAGGTCATCGAGGCACTCCTGCAGGCTCTGTAAGGGGAATCCCCGTCAAAGTGCCTCCAAGGCCGTCCCAAAGTGCCTCCAAGGCCCTACCTCCTCCCTACCTCCTCCCTACCTTCTCCTTGTCTATATACAGGGACTTGGTAGGGAAGAGGGGCGACTTTGGGGCGAGTTTGGGGTGACTTTGGGATGGAGACGGGAAAGCGTGCATTGCACAGTTTGCACACGTGGAATCCATGATTTATCTTTGTGGCAGTTTACAGATGCCGTATGAAACACTTTGTCCTCCTCAGTTCCCTCCTGCTTGTCCTGCTTGGCCTCTGCGCCTGCGGGCATGGCTCCTATCCGTCCGTCCTGTTGCGGGCCGATTCGCTGGCTTCCGTTGCTCCGGACAGTGCGCGGACGTTGCTGGCCCGCTGGGCGGACAGCGTGGCTCATGCGCCGGAGCGGGTGCGGATGTATCACCGCCTCCTGACCATCAAGGCGGCGGACAAGGCGTATATGCGCCACACGTCGGATACCCTTATCAGGCAGGTGGTGGCCTACTATGAGGACGGCGCCGACCCGTGGCTGCTGCCCGAAGCCTATTATTATGCCGGGCGGGTGTATAGCGACCTGGGGGATGCGCCGCAGGCGTTGGACTACTTCGAGCGGGCGGCGGAGGCCCTTCCCCCGAAGGGGCGGGAGATGCTGGCCGGGAAGATTTACAGCCAGATGGGGACGCTGTTCATGTATCAACAGATGCACGAAGAGGCATTGCAGATGTACCGCCGGTCGTATGCGGTTGAAGTGGAGGCGGGGGATGTGCGCGGGCAGATTTTCGCCTTGCGGGATATCGCAAATGCTTATCAAAGATTGGAGAAGGTGGATAGTGCATTGGTTTATACGCAAAGGGCTTATGCTCTTGCTTCTGAATACGGAAATGTGGACATGCTTAGTTTGGTTCAAGGGCAACGGCTTAGCTTGTATCTTCACCTGCAAAAGTATGATTCGGTGGAAGTTTGTTTGCGAGAGGCGTTTAGACATGTGCATAAAGCAAATCGTAGTGGGCTTTATTCTATGGCTTCTCTGTTGTATAACTATACAGGGCGTTTGGATTCAGCTGTTTATTATTGGAATTTGTTGGTGGATAGCGGCACCATCTATGCCAAGAATATGGCACATTTTGCTTTGGCGCAGGTAGCCATCCGTCGAAATGATGCCGATACAGCTTTGGATCATTTCGTGCAATATCAATTGTGCAATGATTCCATTCGTCGTCTGATGAATACGGAGACCATCCGTCAGATGCATTCCTTATATAATTATAAGTTGCGCGAGAAGGAAAATCAGAAGTTAAAGGCGGAAAAGCAGCAACGGCAATTCGTTTTCTATGTTGCCTTGGGTCTGTGTATTTTGCTTTTGGCGGTTGCCTTCGGCTATGTGCAGTATGTCCGCCGGAAGCGCACGGAGTTGCAGCAGCGTTTGGAGTATGCCAATCGTGTAAAGGAGGAGGCGGAGCAGCGTAGCGAACTATTTATCCGGGAGAATAAGCAAAAAATAGTTGCCTTGGAGCAACGATTACGTGAGGTGGATGCTGCGCATAGGGAACAATTGCAGCGACAGAAGGAAATGATGGAGTGGGAGAACAAGCAAGCGCAGGCGGCACTAGAGAAACAACGCTTATGGGAAGAAGCCATAGCTGAAACAGATATCCGAAAGAATTTGTTGGCACGACTCTCTACGGCAAATAAGGGCAATAAATCGTTGAAACCGAAAGACTGGTTAAATGTTGCGGACGAAGTGGAAACATTGTCGCCGGGTTTCAAGGAAAAACTATTTGGCCTTTATTCCAATTTCAGCGACTTTGAATACCATCTTTGTTTGCTGATTCGATTAAACATACGTCCCGTAGATATGGCCGAATTGACGGTGCATACCAAGGAAAGCGTAACATCTGCCCGTCGGAGAATGTACGAGAAGGTCTTTCAGCGAAAAGGATCGCCGAAAGATTGGGATGAAATCATACTTTCATTATAAGGCTGATTATTAATCGCTTGATGTGCCTTTGCACACGTTATCGCACAATATGTGCACACTGTTTTGCACACTTCCGTGCAGATGCACACTATCTTGCACACTGATTTTTATGGAGTAAAAACTATGTGTAGCTAATTTTGCAACAACAAAAAACAAAATGCTTGACTTATGAAAAAGAAAATTTTGCTTTGCTGTATGAGCTTTCTTTTGGCTACATTTGTCCGATTAAAAGCTGAGGAAACTCCTGTTATTATAACACTGGAAGAAACTGTCAAAGATTATAGGGATAATCGCTCTATTCAAATAGTACCGAAAGCTTCTCACGATGGCCGTGCTATCTATATCCGTTTAGACTGGCCGTGCGACCGCCTGTATGTAGAGGTGGGGAGTGCCGATGGCATGATGGTATTTGCCGGGACACCCGATGGTCTGGGTGATACGGAATACGTCTTGGAGATTCCGGGAAGTGGAGCGGAGGAATATACTCTTTGGGTATTGGTGGACGAGACGATGTATGTCGGGGAGTTCTTCGTAGGAAATGATAATTGAATGGCCAAACAATTATAAGCAGACCAAACTGATGAAAGGAGCGGTAACCGAAAAGCTATACGAGTAGGAGAAAATTAAATTGCGAAATCATGAAAAAATTATTTTTATGTGCAGCTGTTGCTTTTGTAGCGGTTGTAACGTATGCTGCAGCGATGCCTCAGATGGTTGTAACTGATTGTGGAACAGTTCGTCAGATACCAGATAATGCTACGCCAGAACAAGCTGTTCAGTGGCAATATATTTGGACTTTAATTGATTGTCCACAGTAAAATGAGAAGAGAGAAGGGGGTAAGTATGGCACTGATAACCAAGTAGAATAGATAATGTATCTTTCTACGCAGTGTGCTATCCCCTTCTTTCTTTATTAAGATTTCTTCTCGAAGATATTGTGTGCTCTTGTTATACGGATTACTTGTTATGCGCGTGATTAGTATTTTCAGGATATGCCATATATGTCTTGTTGTGTTGGAATGAATGACATATTTAACCAATAATTGTATGAAACCTATAAGAAAAACAACCCTCCTGCTCGCGTGGTTTGCCGTATGGTATGCCTACGGCCACATGGCCCATGCCCAACAACCCGTCCCACAAACGATGACGCGTATCCACTATGTCACCAAATTCTTCTTATATGAAGAGCAGAAAGTTGCGAATGAAGATGAGGCCATCCTGGACATCGGGTCGAAAGTGTCCCACTTCTACAGCCGTAACAGTGTGGCGAGGGAACAGATAAAGGACAGCGTGCTTGCAGCAGGCGGTAGTTACAGTGACGTGATGAATGCGCTTGGCAGGTCGGTGTATCCCCAAACGAGGATGAAGTATCAGGTGTGGAAGAACTTGCCTTCGCCGGGCATGTTGACGTTTACCGACGAACTGCTGAAGAAGTTCCGCTACACCGAGTCGTTGGAAACGCCCCAATGGACGTTGGCGGGCAAGGACAGCATCATCGCGGACTATCCGTGCCAGCAGGCGGAGACATTCTACCGGGGGCGGCATTGGACGGTGTGGTTCACGCCGGATATCCCCGTCTCGGAGGGTCCGTGGAAGCTGCATGGCCTGCCCGGACTGATTTTGCAGGCCGAGGACAGCGAACACTGGTTCAGCTTCGCGTGCATAGAGATA
>JAHLFO010000096.1 GCA_018883785.1 Candidatus Bacteroides intestinipullorum | reverse complement strand
GGCATACCCGACATGAAGAAGTATTACGAGAAATACAAGGGCAAGCTGGAAATCCTGGGCATCGACTGCCGCGACACGGAAGAGAAGTGGAAGGCCGCTGTCGAGAAACACGAACTGCCGTGGCTGCACGTACGCAACGCCGGCGCCCCCGATGTCAGTGTCCTCTATGCCATACAGGGCTATCCCACCAAGATTGTCGTAGACCCCGAAGGCAAGATTGCCAAGATTGTCGTGGGCGAAGACCCGGCTTTCTATCAATATCTGGACGAACTGTTTAAATAAACACGCTTATGAAGAACGTCTATTTCCTCTCCGATGCTCACTTGGGCTCGCTCGCCATCCCCCACGGACGGACGCAGGAACGCCGCCTGGTCAACTTTCTGGACAGCATCAAGCACAAGGCTTCGGCCGTCTACCTGCTGGGCGACATGTTCGACTTCTGGTACGAATTCAAAACCGTCGTGCCCAAGGGCTACACACGCTTTCTGGGCAAACTGTCCGAGTTGACGGACCTCGGGGTGGAGGTACACTTCTTCATCGGCAACCACGACATCTGGTGCGGCGACTACCTGGAGAAGGAATGTGGCGTCACCCTGCACCGCGAGGCGCTGACCACCGAAATCTGCGGCAAAGAGTTCTATCTGGCCCACGGCGACGGACTGGGCGATCCGGATGCGGGCTTCAAACTGCTACGCTTGCTGTTCCACAGCCGCACGATGCAACGCCTGTTCTCCGCCCTGCATCCACGCTGGAGCGTGGCATTGGGCCTCAACTGGGCCAAGCACAGCCGCCTGAAGCGCGTGGACGGCAAGGACCCGGACTATATGGGCGAGGACAAGGAGCCGCTGGTGCTCTACACCAAAGCCTACCTGAAGACGCATCCGAACATCAACTTCTTCATCTACGGGCACCGCCACATCGAATTGGACCTGATGCTGAACGCCACGGCGCGCGTCGTCATCCTGGGCGACTGGATCAACTTCTTCTCCTATGCCGTGTTCGACGGGGAACACCTCTTCCTGGAAAACTATATCGAGGGAGAGACGCAACTGTAGCAACATAAGAAGAGCATAAAATTGAGGCGCGGATTACGCGGATTTCACGGATACCCTCATCATAGGGAAAGAATCCGTGAAATCCGCGTAATCCGCGCCTGACTTATACCGACGAACCGGTCGTTATTTGTACCCGGCTGCCTTGGCAATGCGCTTGGGGATGTCCGTGTTGTCCATCTTGCCCGCAAAAGCCTGTGAACCGGCACCGATGGCAAAGACAGGCACGTACTCGGCCGTGTGGTCGCCCGACGTCCAGCCCACCAGGGCCAACTGACTCATCACCTCGCGGGCGGCAGCCGCCAACGGTTCGGTAGAGGAATAAAGCGTCTCGGCAAACTCCACATGGTTCTTCACGAAAGATTCTTGGTACACGTCGTGCAACAAGCGTTCTTGCTCCCAGCTGAGGGGCAGTTCATCCCAAAAACCCATCTTATCGGCCAGCAGGGCTTTCACTTCTTCCCACGTGGCCTTGTGGTCCGTAGCCTTGCGCAGGTCAGTGATGGCACGGGACAATTCTTCTTGCGAAGTTTCCTGGTTGGCCAGAGACTTCAAGGCCAGCGTGTAGCCTTCATAGCCCATGCCCAAGCCACCGGTCTCGTGATCGGCAGTGATGACGATGAGCGTTTCCTTGGGATGCTTCTTGTAGAACTTGTAAGCCACCTTGACAGCTTCATCCAAGTCCTGCACCTCATTGACCACCGTAGCCACGTCGTTGTTGTGGCAAGCCCAGTCTATCTTTCCGCCCTCCACCATGAGGAAGAAGCCCTTGTTGTTGTCTTTCGTCAGGAAGTCGATGGCGCTCTCGGTGATCTGCTTCAGCGTGAGGTCGCCCTCCTTGCGGTCGATGGCGTAGGGCAGGCAGGATGGGTCGGCACCTTCTTCCTGGATCAGCACCATCTTGTCGGCCTCATCGCATTTGGCCTCATATTCCTCCACGCCACGGACCAGCGTATAACCGGCCTCCTCGATCTGCGGGAAAATGCTGGGTGCCGACTTGCCGTCGAAAGTCTTGTCCGGCTTCAGGAAGCCGCCCCCGGCATAGAAGTCGAAACCGGCCTTCAGCATGTCCTGGGCAATCTCGTAGTACATGTCGCGGTCCACCTGGTGGGCATAGAACGAAGCGGGAGTAGCATGGTCCACGCTGACACTGGTGGTCACACCCACCTTCTTGCCTGAACGCTTGGCTTGTTCGGCCACGCTCGTCAAGGTCTCCTTGTCCGTGTTCACACCGATGGCGCCGTTATAGGTCTTCGACCCGGTAGCTAGAGCCGTGCCGCCGGCAGCCGAGTCGGTGATGGAATTGGTGGCAGAGAAGGTCGTCGCCATGCCAGCCACGGGGAATGATGCAAAGGTCAGGGGTTGCAGACCGATGCGGCCATCCTGCTCGCCCCGATACATCTCCGTCGTATTCACTTGGTTCAGACCCATGCCATCGCCGATAAAGAAAAATACATACTTGGCCCGCTGGGCATAGGATGACACCGCCAGCAGGACGAAAAGCATAAGAAAGATTTGTCTCTTCATAATAACTACCATAATTTATTGTTAGGAGTGAAAATTAGCATCCACATCTGTCAAAACGCGAACAAAGGTAGGCATTTTCGGCCTACCTCTGTCCCGTTTTTCCGTTAAAACAATGTAACTTCCACGCCTTGGCCGTAGCCTGCCAGCAGGTTGGTCACCGTATAGGAGACATTGCCTGCCCCGTCCTTGGGCACACTGACCACCACCGATGTCCCGGCGGGCAACACGATGGAAGCCGGATAACCTTGCGGTGCCTCTTTGGCCTGAAGGGTGAAGGGGACGTCGCAGGTGTTCTTCACCGTCAGGTAGGCGTAGGCATCGGTCACATGATGGGCCGTCTCCACCTGCACGGCTGCCTGGAAGAATTCCTTCAAGTAGTCGGCCTTGCCTACCAACGTGTCATAGAACCAGATGAGGGTGCGCCCGGCAAAGAGGGCTTCCTTGATGGCGGCTGCACTCTTCTCCTTGGCCATCACCAGCGTCAGGGGACGGTGGGAGGCGTAACGCTTGTCATACAGGCGCTCGATAACGTCGTGCACATCGGTATTGGCCACGATGGTGAGGTTCTTCTCCTTGGCCCACTCCAGGGCTTTGGGATACCACTCGAACTCGTTGAAGACCTCGATGCCGTTCAGCAAGCCTTCCTGCCAAAGCTGTTCGTGCAGGTCGTGCCACTTCACCTCCTTGACGTTCCAGCCCGGATGATTCCAGAAGATGAACGCGCCCTGCTTCTTGGCCTCGCGCAGCGCATCGAGCACGTCGTCCTGCTGCAAGGCGTCCACGTCCTGCAGGAAGAGGGCGTTGAGATGGCCTGGAGGCATGGAGCGGGTGATTTCGGCCCCTTTTATCAAGACGATGTCGCGGCGGTCGGCCTCTTCCTCAGCGTTCTTGCAGGCCAGGTCGAGGTCACCCTTCTGCACGCCTTCGCGGGCGGGCTGCCCCTCTACATGGTCGGTCAGGGCGATGGCATCCAAGCCCTCTTCCCACGCCTCGCGCACCCGCAACGACGGCCACACGATACCGTCGGAGAAGATGGTGTGGATATGCAGGTCGCACTTCAGCAAGTCGTAACCGGCCACCTGCGGGAGGCGGATTTCCTTGCGCACTTTCACTCTCTCCTGCCCCATCTTCACGCGGTCGGGCAGGTCTTGGCCTTGCTGGGCGGACATGCCAGTCCAGCCGGCCGAGGCAGCAAGCAGCGTCGCTGCCAGGATGATGCTTTTGCTTCTCATTCTTATTTGAGGGTTTAATGATCATTTACTTCTTCTCCACATCCCAACCGTAGTCCACGTATTCCCACGTGACGCGGTTATTCTCGTCCACCTTGACCAGCAGGATGCCTTCCTCGGTCGTCAGGAAAGCGCCTTGCCACCAGTAGGCAGACACGGCACCGGCGGTGACGAACCACAGGTCGCGTTCCTGAATCTGCTCGTAGATGTGCTGGTGTCCCTGGAGGACGAGTTGCGTGTTGTGCTCCTTCAGCAAATCTACCACGGCCTTGGTGTCGGCTATCATGTCCCAAGCCTTCATGCTGCCCTCCACCACGGGATAGTAGAGCGAGAGCATGGGCACGTGGATGGACACGATGACGGGCGTCTCGCGGGCCACGGTGTCCAGGTCGGCCTTCAGCCACTCCAGCTGCTCGGCACCCACGTTGTAGGGAGCATCATCGCCCTGCGGATAGAGGGCGTTGAGGATGACGAAGTGCACGCCTTTCTGGGTGAAGGACCGATAGGTGGGGCCGTAGTGCTTCTCGAACATCTTGAAGCCCAGCGTGTCCGGCTGGCCTTCGGAGCGGTAGAAGCGGTCGTGGTTGCCAATGGTGTAGTAGGCGGGCAACCCGGCTTCCTCCACCAGACGGACGAAGCGGGCGTGCAGGGTGTCGGCTGTGGTTTCGGCCTCGCCCAGATGGTCGGTGTCGGCGTTGTCGCCGCCAAACATCACGAACTCGGCACCGTTGTCCACGGCTGCCTTCAGGGCTTTGCGCAAGCCTTCGTTGCCGTTGCCCGCATTGTCCTTGTTCAGGTGCACGTCGGTCAGGTAGGCGAAGGTCAGTTTCGTGGCGGGTTGTGCGGATTGGTTTTCTTTTCCCGTCGTGCCGCAAGAGGCCAACAGGACGGTCAGGCAGCACAGGGCCGACCATTTCAGGAGATTTTTTCTTTTCATTGTCAAACTAATTAATATAAATCATTTTTTACACTGCAAATATAATCTTTTCCGCCTTATTATCAAGGGCTTTGCTCTGGCGAGGCGCTAAGCGTGCTTAGGTGCTCGCCTAAGCACGGGCGCGGGCATGGGTAAGCAAACGCCGGGACATACCCGCCCGATCACTCCCAACCGAAGAGTTGCGGACCCAGGTTGGGATTCAGTTCCATCTCGTGGTTCGGGATGGGACGGTAGTAGAACTTTGGTTCCTCGAACGTGCCCATGTCCTTGATGGTCAATATCACCCCGTGGTCTCCCTCGGTGAGGTAGACGGTTGCGTTCTGGTCGTCGATGGTACCCGTGCGGTAGTAAGCCAGTTTCTTGCCCAGGGCGTTGGTCTCCTTGTCTTCCTCGGCGGGGATGTCCTCGCTGGAGGGGATGAGGTAGATGTCCTCAATGCCGTCGCCCGTCAGGTCAAACTTGCCCAGGCTGGGGAAATAGAGCCCTTCCGGCTCCTTCTCCAACAACTTGCCGGCGTGCCAGCGCATGAGGTCGTCGAAGCGGAATCCCTCGAACACCAGTTCGACGCGGCGTTCGCGACGGATTTCGAGCAGCGTGGATTCCACGCCGGGGAAGGCGGCCTGCATCACGGGGTCGACAGGCGGGTTCATCGTCAGATGGGGCATACCGGCGCGGTCGCGCAGCACGTTGATGGTCTCGTCCAGCACATCCTGCGTCAGTTCGCCCAGCTCGGCCTTGGCCTCGGCGTAGGTCAGCAGCACTTCGGCGTAACGGATGACGGGGAAGTCGATGCCCATGTAGTAGCTCTCGTCCTTGCTGTTGATGAATCCCTTGATCTGGTGGTAGCCGGAGAAGTTTTTGCTCAGCTCCTGCACGTAGATGCCGGCGCCGGTGGCGTAGGTCCCGGTGTATATCAGCTCCCAGCCGGGATAGGCCAGCGTCTGGTAGATGCGAGGGTCACGGTTCTGAAACTCCTCGACGAATTGCTTGGTCTGGTAACCCGGTTGCGAGGAGTAGTACGAGCCGTCGGCCATCAGGTAGGCCTGCACCAAGTCTTTCGTGGGGCAAGGGATGTAGCTGCCAAACATGTAGGCCCAGAAGCCGTTCTCGGCAATGTCGTTCTCGTAGTAGCGGGCCTGGATCATCTCCGGGTTGGTGGTGAGGTCCTGACTGTTGAACAGCGTATAGTAGTCCTCGTAGGGGTTGCCCGTGTTGTAGATGGTAAATCCGCCCTCCTGCATGATTTGCAGGGCGGCATCGGCAGCCTTGCGCAGGAACTCGTCGGCCGTGGCTTGCAGGTTCAGTTCGGGATGATACTTGCGGTAAGTGCCTTCATAGAGGGCGTGGCGGGCCATCGTGGCCAGCACGATCCACTTGTCGATGGCCCCCTTGGGCTGGCCGGTCTGCACATTCTGGGCGGCAAACTCGTAGTCCTCGAAGATGTGCTGCACCACCACCTCGCGCTTGTCGCGGGCCTTGTAGAGGTCGGGGTCGTCGGTGGTCAGCACCTTGTCATACCAAGGCACGTCGGAGTAGGTCTTCACCTTGTCCATGTAGAAGGCGGCGCGGTAGTAGCGCGCCACGCCTTGGTAATGGGCCAGCACTTCGGGCGTGACGTTGGCACGCTCGCAGTTGGCCAGGAAGAAGTTGATGTCGTAGAGGCGCTCCCAGTCCCACCCGGCGTCTATGGTGACGGAGGTGGGGTTGGGTGAGGCCATGATGTTCTTGATGAGCACCATGTCGGTAGTGGCCTGGTCGTCGGTGCCCTGGTCCGAATTGTAGCTGTAGCCCGGCGTGTTCATCAGGCCGTAGCAGTACATCTGCAAGTCGCGTTCGGTATTGAAGTAGCTCTCCACACCGATTTCCGTGTGGGGCTGCCGGTCCATGAAGGAGTCGTTGCACGAAGTGCCCAGCAGCAAGGAGGCCGACAAGGCCACGAGGGTATGTATCTTTTGTCTCATAGTGTCTGTCCGTTGTTTTAGAATGTTACATTAAGTCCGAAGGAATACTGGCGGCTGAAGGGGTAGACGTAGCCGAAGGTGGATGTGTCTGTGATAGACTCAGGGTCAAAGAAGGGCTTCACGCCACTCCACTCAAAGAGATTGTCGGCACTGACGTAGAGGCGCACGCGGTTCAGGCGGAACTTGCGTGTCCACTCTTGCGGCAGGGTGTAGCCGATAGTGATATTCTTGATGCGCAGGTAGGAGGCGTTCAGCATGTAACCGGTCTGGGGGATGGCCAAGCCCATGGCTTGGTCGATGCGGGTACCCAGGTTCTTGTCGGCCAGCCAGGACTGGAGCACGGGGAACTTGGCGTTGAGGTTCTGGTTGGCCAGTCCGGCAGCGATGTAGGACTGCGAGTGCTTGGCCATCTCGACATCACTGTCCGTGGTAGGACGGTAGAAGTCGAAGGTGTGCACCTGTCCGCCGCTGTACGGCTGTTGGTAGAAGCCCCAGTAGAGGAAGCTCTGCGGATAGAAGTCGCGCTTGCCGATGCCTTGCAGGAAGACGGCCACGTCAAACCCGTTCCACTCGGCATTGAGATTCAGGCCGAAGCGGAAGCGCGGGGCGGAGTTGCCGATGACGCTCAGGTCGCCGGGATTGTCCACCGTGGTGCCTTTGGTGATGCGGTGGTCGCCGTTCAGGTCCTTGTACTTAGGCCAGCCTTCCACGATTTCCAAGGCGCCCCAAGGGATGATTTCCGTCTCGTCCAAGGCGGCAATCTCTTCGGCGCTACGGAAGAAGCCGTCGCTCTGCAAGCCCCAGATTTCGCCGATTTCCTGGCCTTCGTAATACTGCGTCAGGTTCTTGGTGGGGTTATCAAACTTGGTAATCCACGTGCGGCTGTCGGAGAGGACGAAGCGTGCTCCCCAATTGAAGGGTTTCCCGGCCAGGCCAAAATTGTCCTGATAGCCGATGGAGAGCTCCCAGCCGCGAGTCTTCAGGTTGGCGGCGTTCTCCTGCGGTTCTTCCTTGCCCAGCACGCCGGGCAGTTCACGTCCCAAGGTCAACATGCCCTTGGTATCGCGGCGGTAGAAGTCGAAGGTAACGGTCAGCTTGTTGCGGAAGAAGCCCAGGTCGATACCGCCGTTGACGGTCTGCACCTTCTCCCACGTATAGTCGGGCGACACGAGGCCAGGGGCGGTGACGGTCTGCTGCAACTCGCCGTCCACCAGGTAGCTGCCCAGCTGTGAACTCATATAAGGAATATAGCCGTATTCGCTCACCAACTGGTTGCCCAGCGAACCATAAGACGCACGCAACTTGAACTGCGAGAAGATGTCCGTCAGGCGGGACTCCTTGAAGAAGGATTCACTGTCCACGCGCCAAGCCACCGAACCCGAAGGGAAGAAACCGAAACGCTTGTTCTTGGGGAAACGCGACGTACCGTCATAGCGGCCGTTCATCTCGAAGATATAGCGGTTGTCATACGAGTAGTTGGCGCGGAAGAAGAGGCCGCGGATGGCCCAGTCCTTATAAGTTTGATCCACGTATTGCACGCCGGAGGACAAGCCGATGGAGGGCAGGCTGTTGGAAATGATGTCGTAGCGTTCGGCCGTGAAGTTGTCCGAACGATTGTACTCTTGGTTGAAACCGAGGATAGCCGTCACCTGGTGGTGCTCCTTAAACAGCTTATTGAAGGTGGCATAAAGCTCGAGTACGGTATAGAGGTCGTCCGTACTGCCCTTGTAGGCACGGCTTTCGCCCAATTCGCGGATATCTTCGGGACCGTAGCCTATGGAGTACGGGGTCTTGTACCAGTCGTATTCCTCGTGCCCCTTCATGAAGGTGAAGTTGGCATTGACAACCAGCATGCGTTCCCAAAATTTCAACTCGCCGGAGAAGGTGCTCTGCAAGCGTCCGTAAGTAGTCTTTTCCTCGCCACCGTCCACCAACTGAGCCAAAGCTTCGCCCAATTCGCCGCTGGCCCACGTGCCGTCGGGGTTGCGGTCCATGTCGTGAGGTTCGAGGTCGAAGAAGGAGGAGATGTTATAATAGCTGGGCTTCTTGCGCTCCGTCACCACGTAGGAAGTGTTGTTGGAGAGGGTCAGCCAATCCCACACGTCATAGCTCACCTTGCTACGCATGCTGTAGCGGCGGTACTTGTCGTTCTTCACCAAGTTGGAGAACATGCCCGCCTCGTCATCAAAACCGCCGGAAAGGTAGAAGCGAGTCTTGTCCGTGGCACCGGACACGGACACTTGGTGTGTCTGGTTGAAGGTACTGCGGTCCAGGTAGTAGCTGGTCCAGTCGCGGTTGCCCATATACTCCCACTGAGTCTCGTCCAACGGATTGAGTCGGACAGCAGGCGTGCCGGCGGGATTGTCCGAACGCTGTCGCGCCCACTCCAGACGCTCGTCGCTGGTGACGTGTCCCGAACTCCAAGGGGTGTTGAGCACGGCGATATTCTTCAGTTTCAAGTAGATGTAGGGGTCAGAGGTCTTCTCGGTCAGCATTGACGGGCGTTTCCAGCCGAAATTGCCGTTGTAGTTGACCTGCACACGATCGCCCGCGCCCTGCTTGGTGGTGATAAGGATGACGCCGAAGGCGGCACGCGCACCGTAGATGGCGGCAGACGAAGCGTCCTTCAGCACGGACAGGCTCTCGATGTCTTCGGGGAGGAGGCGGTTCATCTCCTCAGCATCGGCAGCCACGCCGTCAATCAGGATGAGGGGACTGCCACCGTTGATGGAAGCCTCGCCGCGGATATTGATGTTGGCGGCCTGTCCCGGCTCGCCGCTGGTGAAGTCGATGTTGAGGTTGGGAATCATGCCCTGCAAGCCACGGGAGAGGTCGGCGATGGGACGCTTCTCCAAGTCCTTGGCGTTGATTTGGTCCACCGAACCGGAGAGGTTCACCTTCTTCTGGATGCCATATCCCACGACGACCACCTCGCTCAAGGTGTTATCGTCTTCCTGAAGCACAATCTTCAGCTCCCTGCGGCCCTTGACCGGGACCCGTTGGGTCTCGAAGCCCACGAAACTGACTTCGAGCACGGCATCGGCCGAGACAGACACCGCAAAGTTGCCGTCAATGTCCGTGATGGCTCCGTTGCCCGTGGCGGGTTCGAGCACGGTGGCTCCCGGCAGAGGTTCGCCCGTGACGTCCACCACGGAGCCCTTCACTTGAATCTTGGCGCGCACCTGGTCCACCGAGGCGGAAGGCCGCTCATCGCCCGCTGCCAGCGTTGGCGTGCCGACAAGCAGCAACCCCGTGGCCAGGCCTAACATACATCTTACTAAATGGAATTTCCGTTTCATACTACAAGCATTATTTTCGGCTGCAAAGTAAGAGATTGCCGGTTACATGCTTGTTTCACGCCATTTGCATTCCATTTACGAACAGATTACAATTGTATGAAAAGAGAGGGACTGCGCCCCTCCCGCCAGGCTCCTTGCCGAGCGAGGTTGCGCAGTCCCTCTATGAGATTGCTACCTTTACTATATTACAATATATATAGCTTATTTCTTCAAGATGTCCATCGTGTCCGAGGCGATCATCAGCTCTTCGTCCGTCGGGATGACGACCACCTTCACCTTGGAGTCATCCGTGGAGATGATGGCTTCCTCGCCGCGCACCTTGTTGCGCTCGGCATCCAACTTGACGCCCATGAACTCCAGCCCTTCGCAGGCAGCCCAACGGGCCGAAGCCTGGTTCTCGCCCACGCCGCCGGTGAAGACGATGATGTCCACGCCACCCAAAGCTGCGGCATACGAACCGATATACTTCTTCATGCGGTAGAAATACATGCGCTCGGCCAAGAGGGCACGCTGATTGCCGGCGGCAGCGGCGGCCTCCAGGTCGCGCATGTCGCTCGATTCGCCAAAGATGCCCAGCACGCCGCTCTTCTTGTTCAGCAGGTTGGACATGCCGGCGGCATCCAGATGCTCCTTCTCCATGATGTAGGTGACGGCGCCACCGTCGATGTCACCGCTGCGGGTGCCCATCATCAAGCCTTCCAGCGGGGTGAGGCCCATGCTGGTGTCCACGCTCTTGCCGTCCTTGATGGCCGTGATGGAACCGCCGTTGCCGATGTGGCAGGTGATGATGCGCTGGCCCTCGGGCTTCACACCCAGGAATTCGCACACGCGCTTCGACACGTAGCGGTGGGAGGTGCCGTGGAAGCCGTAGCGGCGGACGCCGTACTTCTGGTACAGCTCGTAGGGCACGGCATACATGTAGGCATAGTCCGGCATAGTCTGGTGGAAGGCAGTGTCGAACACGCCCACTTGGGGCACGTTGGGCAGGATAGCCGAGATGGCGTGCACGCCCTTCAGGTTGGCGGGGTTGTGCAGCGGAGCCAGGTCGTTGCAGGCTTCGAAGGCGGCCAGCACCTCCGGCGTCAGCAAGACGGACTGGCTGAACTTCTCGCCGCCGTGCACCATGCGATGGCCTACGGCGTCAATCTCGTCCATGGACTTCACCACGCCATATTCGGCGCCGGTCAGCGTCTGCAAGATGAACTCCACACCGGCCGTGTGCTCAGGGATGTCCTTCTCCAGGATTTTCTTCTCGCCGTTGGGCAAGGTCAACTTCAGGAACGAGTCCTTCAAACCGATTTTCTCGATGCCTCCTTGGGCAATAACGGCCTTGTGGTCCATGTCGAACAACTTGTACTTGATGGACGAACTGCCGCAGTTCAATACTAATACTTTCATGTCTATCAGATTATAGTGTGTTATTTCTGGCTTTTGGCGGCGATGGCCTGGTTGGCCGTGATGGCAATCATGCGGTAGACATCCTCAATGGAGCAACCACGGGACAGGTCGTTCACCGGACGGGCAATGCCTTGCAGGATGGGGCCGATGGCGTCGGCGTGGCCCAGGCGTTGCACCAGCTTGTAGGAGATGTTGCCCACCTCGAGCGAGGGAACCACCAACACGTTGGCATGGCCGGCGATGGCCGAGCCCGGAGCCTTGCTGGCACCTACCTCGGGGACGAGGGCCGCATCGGCCTGCAATTCACCGTCGATGGCGATGTCCGGGGCCATTTCCTTGGCAATCTTCAGGGCTTCCACCACCTTGTCCACCACTTCGTGCTTGGCCGAACCCTTCGTGGAGAAGCTCAGCAGGGCTACCTTCGGGTCGATGCCTACCACTGCCTGTGCCGTGCGTGCCGTGCTGACGGCGATCTCGGCCAGCTGATGGGCATCGGGCACGGGCGTCACGGCCACGTCGCCCATCACCAGGATGCCGTTCTTGCCATACTCGGGCGCATGGGTCAGGAGCAACATGGCGCCAGACACACACGTGATGCCCGGGGAGGTCTTGATAATCTGCAAGGCGGGACGCAGCACGTTGCCCGTCGTGTTGCGGGCACCGGCCAACTGGCCGTCGGCATCGCCGTTCTTGATCATCAGGCAGCCCAGGTACAAGGGGTTGTGCACCAGTTCGCGGGCCTCTTCGATGGTCATGCCCTTCTTCTTGCGCAACTCGCACAACAGTTGGGCGTATTCTTCCGCGCGGGGATTATTATCCGGGTCGATGATGGTGGCTTTGTCGATGTTGCCCAAGCCCCACTCTTTGGCGCAGGCATGGATTTCGTCCGGGTTGCCCAGCAAAATCAGGTCGGCAACTCCGTCAGTCAATACTTGGTTGGCAGCTTTCAATGTGCGTTCCTCCGTGCCTTCCGGGAGGACAATACGTTGGCGGTTCGCTTTGGCGCGCTCAACGATTTCATTAATTAACCTCTGCATGATAGTTATAATATGTATAATACATGAATTGTCTCCGTATAGGCGGACTTTTCTTTCTCCGTCCCTGCAAAAGTACACATTTTTGATAGATACAGGTAGCAAAACGGGATGTAATGTTGCCCCCCGTTTCGTCTTTATTGGATTATTTAACAATCGGCATAGCCAGGACACCTTCTGAGAAGGGGTATGCCTGCGCCCGTACTTACCCAAGCCCGCGCCCGTGCTTACCCGAGCCTGCGCCCACGGGCGGCGGCATACCCCTGCGGAAGCCACGAAAAAAAACACCCCGGCATGACACCACGCAACGGAAAGAATATGTACCTTTGCACCCGTTTTCAGAGATAACCTGATTTATTGAATATTGAAACCTAAGACATTATGATTCGTCAATGTGCCATCCTCTTCGGATGCCTCGCGTTGGGCGAGCTGGTCGTCTGGCTGACGGGCGTCAAACTGCCGTCCAGCATCATCGGGATGCTGCTGCTCACCCTCTTCCTCAAATTGGGTTGGATCAAGCTGCACTGGGTGCAGGGCATGTCCGACTTTCTTGTTGCCAACCTCGGATTCTTCTTCGTGCCGCCCGGCGTGGCACTGATGCTCTACTTCGACATCATCCGGGCCGAATTCTGGCCCATCGTGACGGCTACCGTGGTCAGCACGCTGCTGGTGCTGGTCGTGACGGGCTGGGTACACCAGCTGTCGCGGAAGCTCATGTAGCTACACAAGCGACGAGCTACAAGTGGCGAGTTACAAGTCCATTCATCATTGTTCATTAACCATTACCTTTCATGGCTTTCTTAGAGAACGAATTTTTCCTGCTGGCCGTCACGTTCGCCGTGTTCTTCCTGGCCAAGCTGCTGCAAAAAAAGACGGGGCTGATGTTGCTCAACCCCATCCTGCTGTCCATTGCCGTGCTCATCATCTTCCTGAAGATGGCCGGCATCAGTTATGAAACGTATAGCGAGGGCGGCCACCTCATTGAGTTTTGGCTGAAACCCGCCGTCGTGGCCCTGGGCGTGCCCCTCTATCTCCAGTTGGAGACCATCAAGAAGCAACTGCTGCCCATCCTGCTCAGCCAGTTGGCAGGCTGTGTGGTGGGCGTGGTGTCCGTGGTGCTCATCGCCAAGTGGATGGGCGCGTCGGAGGAAATCATCTACTCGCTGGCTCCCAAGTCGGTGACCACGCCCATCGCGATGGAGGTCACCCAGTCGCTGGGCGGCATCCCGTCGCTGACGGCAGCGGTCGTGGTATGCGTGGGCCTGCTGGGCGGCATCCTGGGCTTCAAGACCCTGAAGCTGACCCACGTGGGCAGCCCGATGGCACAGGGCCTCTCGATGGGCACGGCGGCTCATGCCGTCGGCACCTCCACCGCGATGGACGTCAGCCGCAAGTATGGTGCCTTCGCCAGCCTGGGGCTGACGCTGAACGGCATCTTCACAGCGCTGCTGACGCCTACCCTGTTGCGGTGGCTTGGCCTGTTATAAGCCGCTGAAGCTGACGCCCTCGAAGACCAGCGAGGGAATCTGCCACGAACGGATGGGCTGCGCGTCGTTGCCCACGGCTACGAGCGACTGCCACAAGGTCAGCATATTGCCCGTGACGTTCATCTCGTTGACGGGTTGCGTCAGCTTGCCGTCCTCGATGAGGAAACCCTCGATGCCGTAGGAGAAGTCGCCCGTGCTGCTGTTGCTGTTGCCGCCGTTGAACCCGGTGACGAGGATGCCGCGCTGCACGTCGGCCACCAGCCCATCCAAATCTTTCGTGCCGGGCGTCAACAGGAGGCGCGAAGGCGAACTGATGGTAGGCTCCACGCCCATCTTGCGGGCATTATACGTATCTATATAATAAGTCTTGAGCACGCCCCGGTCGAAGACCGTCCGCGGAGCGGTGGCCACGCCCTCGGCATCGAAGTAGCGGGAACCGTTGGCCCCGACGATGTGCGGCTCGTCACGCAGGGTGAAGAGGTCGGACGCCACCTTCACATCCAGCTTGTCCAGCATGAAGGAATTGCGCTGCTGCAAAGCCGAGCCATACAGGGCGCTGAGCATCGGCGAGAACAGCGAGCCCGCCACCAGCGTATCCACCACCATCGTATAGTTGCCGCTCGCCACCTTCCGTTGCCCTAGCTTGCGCAAGACGCGTTGCAGGGCGCGGGTGCCGATGCCCTTCACCTTCAGTTGGTCATAGAAGAGCGCCGTGTCATACCAAGAGTCCGACGGACGCGCCTCGCCCTCACCTTTGACGGATACGGAGGCGGATAGGGAAAACCACGTGCTGGAAGATTCGCCCTCGAAGCCATTGCTGATGAGCCGGTAGGACGAACTTTCGCCGTCGCCGTAGGACGAATCCACGGAGATGATGCGCTCGTCCTTGCCCATCGCCTCTTCGGCGGCGGCATGGGCCAGCTCCACCTTGGTGTCGGGGTTGATCTCGTAGAGGGACTTGTCGAAGAGTTGCAGGTCGGGCAGCCCGCCTTTGTAGTAGCGTGACGGGTCGGGCAATACGCGGGCTTCGTCGGGGGCCAGATAGCGGATGGATTCGATACCGCCCCGGATGAGTTTCTCCAGTTCCTTCTTGTCCAGGCGGTTGGTAGAGAAAGAACCATAACGGCCATCCACATAAAGGCTGATGGCGAGGCCGTTCTCGGTGGATTGCTGGAGACGGTCCATCTTGGCGTTGCGCAGCTCGAAGGACGAACTGGAGTTGTTGTAGAGCACCAGCTTGGCTGACTGTGCGCCATTCTTCAGGGCAAAGTCCATCGCCCACTGGGCCAGGGATTTATTTTCGTTGGTTATCATAAAGTTCTGCGTTTATATCTATCAAGAGTTATACTTATTCACCGCCCACTGTCAGCTTGCTGACCAATGCCGAGGGCATGCCGCACGTAACGGGACAAGACTGCCCGTCCTTGCCGCAGGTCCAAGTGCCGTTGTCAATCTTGGGATTGGAGGCCACCATCGTGATGTCCGCCAGGGCCTTGGGGCCGTTGCCGATGATGTTGATGTCCTTGATGGGCTGCGTCAGGCGTCCGTCCTCAATAAGGTAGCCGGACTTGACGAAGAAGGTAAAGTCGCCCGCACCAATCTGCACCTGCCCGTTGGTGAAGGTATCCACGAAGATACCTTGCTTGACAGAAGCGATGATGTCCGCCTCTTTCACGTTGCCCGCTTCCATATAGGTGGCACGCATACGGGGGATGGGCATGTTGCGGAAGGTATCACGACGGCCGTTGCCCGTAGGCTCCACGCCGTAATGACGGGCGCTGATACGGTCGTGCAGGTAGCTGGTGAGGATGCCCTCACGGACGATATAGGTCTTCTGTCCTTCCACGCCCTCGTCGTCAAAGTTCACCGAACCCCGATTGAAGGGAATGGTACCGTCATCCACCACGTTGATGTGGGCGTCGCAGACCTTCTTGCCCAGCAGGTCACAGAAGATGGACGTGCGCTTGCGGTTGAAGTCGGCCTCGAAGGCATGACCGATGGCCTCGTGCAACAGGATGCCCGACCCTCCGGCTCCCATCACGACGGGCATTTCGCCCCCCTTGGGCTTGACGGCTTTAAAGAGGATGGACGTGCGGTCCACGGCCTCGCGGGCCAGGCTCTCCACCACGTCGTCGCTCAGGAACTCAAAGCCCCGCCGATAAGAGCGCGAAGCATAGTTGTTCTCCATCCGGCCGTTCTCCTCCATGATGCACACGGCGGCGAAGGACACCATTGGACGGTAATCGTAGTAGGTGACGCCCAACGAATTGCAAAAGAGTACGTGCGACGTGCTATCGCTCAACGCCGCCTGCACCTTGCGCACGCGGGGGTCGAGGGCGAAGATGCGCTCGTTCAGCTTCTCCAAGTAGGGGATTTTGGCCTTGACGCTGACGTCTTCCCAAGGCTGCGCCACGGCATAACGGCTTTGGGGCAAGGTCTTCTCCGTCAGGTCCACGGGCTTGTGGGATTGTCCGGACGTGGCAATGCGGGCAGCGGTTCGGGCGGCACGCAGCATCTCGTCCAGGGTGACGCCCTCCACGTAGGCATAGCCCGTCTGGTCGCCGGCCACGACGCGCACGCCCATGCCGAAGTCGATGTTCGAGCCGCAATTGCTCACTTTGCCGTCCAGCAGGCTCACGCTGTTGTTGAAGGTATGTTCAAAGTACAAGTCGGCATAATCGCCTCCTTTCTCCAAGGCGGCGGCCATCACCTTCTTCAGGTCGCTTTCGGTCACGCCGAAATGGACCATCGCGGCGGCCACGGGCGACGAGCCATCCGACTCACCCAAGGCGCGGCGCACCGAGGCAGGCATGGCCAAAGACGGTACGGCCAATGCCCCCAGGGCTGCCAGGCTTCCCGTCCGCAGAAAATTTCTTCTATTCATGTGATTCTATATTTTAGGTAACTATTGTTTCGTCAGCAGACTCTCCAGCCCCTCGGCATTCAGCCGGAGGTGGAACTGCCCCTTGTAGGCCACGGAGATGCCACCCGTCTCCTCGGAGACGATGATGGCGTGGGCGTCGGACACCTGCGAGATGCCCAGCGCGGCACGGTGGCGCAAGCCCAGCTCCTTGGGGATGTCCAAGTTGTGGGACACGGGCAGGATACAGCCGGCGGCCTTGATGCGCTTCTTGCTGATGATCATCGCCCCGTCGTGCAGGGGGCTGTTCTTGAAGAAGATGTTCTCGATGAGCCGCTGGTTGATGTTGGCGTCGATGACGTCGCCCGTGCGCACCACGTCGTCCAGGGGCATGTCGTGCTCAATGACGATGAGTGCACCCACCTTCTGACGGCCCATGCTGACACAGGCCATGACGATGGGCATGATGTCCTCGTGGGTGACATCGGCCTGCTTGTTGCCGGTGAAGAAGTTGACAAACTTCTTGATGTGGCGGTGCGAGCCGAGCGTCAACAGGAAGCGGCGTATCTCTTCCTGGAAGAGGATGATGAGGGCCAGCACGCCCACGCTGACCAGCTTGTCGAAGATGGAGCCCAGCAGCTTCATCTCCAGCACCTGCGACACCACCAGCCAGATAAGGATGAAGACCAGGATGCCGATGAACACGTTGAGGGAACCGGAGGCTTTCATCAGTTTGTACGTATAGTACAGCAGCAGAGCCACCAGCAGAATGTCTATGAAGTCTTTTATGCCAAATGCAAAAAACACGGGAGAAATAAATGATTAATGGTTAATGATGAATGGTTAATGCCGGAGACTGCATGGCCTGCACCAGGCGGACAGCCTCCACGGCGGGACGGACGTCGTGCACGCGGAGGATGGCAGCTCCTTTCGTCAGGCAGAGGGTGTTGAGCACGGTGGTGCCGTTCAGGGCCTCGGCGGGCGTGATGCCCAGCAACTTCGTGATCATCGACTTGCGCGAGACACCGACCAGCACAGGCAACTGGAAGACCGAAGCAAACTCCTCCAGATGGGCCAGAAGCGTGTAGTTGTCCTCCAGCGTCTTGCCGAAGCCGAAGCCGGGGTCAAGGATGATGTCCTTCTGCCCCAGGTCGCGCAACTGCTGCACCTTGCGGGCGAAGTAGAGGAAGACATCGCGCAACAGGTCGTCATAGCGGGGCTTGTCCTGCATGGTCTGCGGCGTGCCCTGCATGTGCATCAGGATGTAGGGGACGCCCAGCCGCGCCACGGTGGGGAACATCTCTGCATCCAGCTCGCCGCCAGAGATATCGTTGATGATCGCCGCGCCATACTCCTCCACACACATCCGCGCCACATCCGCCCGGAAAGTATCCACGGACACCACGGCATCGGGACACACGCGGCGGATGACCGACAGGCCGAGGCGCAGGCGTTCGCACTCCTCCGCCGGAGACACATCGGCCGCACCGGGACGGGAGGAGTAGCCGCCCAAATCGAGGATATCAGCTCCTTCCGTCAGGAGTTGCTCCACGCGGCGGGCGATGTCGGCCTCAGTCTGTGTGCGGCTTCCGGCGAAGAAGGAGTCGGGCGTCACGTTGACGATGCCCATCACGCGGGGCGTGGAGAGATCCATCAGCGTGCCGTTCACATTTATCGTATAGGTTGTCTGCATAATAATCTGCTTCTTTTTGTTTAGTCCATGCAAAAGTAAGGAAAAAAGCACTACCCCAAACCCATGTACCTGATTTTTTTGCGGAAACGCCTCAATTAGAGGCTACAGGCGCAAGCCCTTGCGAGCACGGGCGCAAGAGCCTGGAAGCACGGGCGCAGGCATACCCGGACACGGGCAGGAATATACCCCACCGAAAGCAGGCATATACCTATGGGATTCTGAAAGAAAACGCATAACTTTGCGGCGAACTAATCGAATGAAGCATGACAGACCTCACTACCCTCTACCGCATATTCCTGCAAAGCACGGGCGTCACCACCGACAGCCGCCGTTGCCCCGCAGGCTCCCTGTTCATCGCCCTCCGGGGCGAGACGTTCGACGGCAACGCCTTTGCCGCCCAAGCCTTGAAGGACGGCTGCGCCTGCGCCGTCGTCGACAACCCGCAGTACCTGCCCGAAGGCGACCCGCGCTACCTCTTGGTGGACGACTGCCTGAAGACCCTGCAACAGCTGGCACGCCACCATCGCCGCGCGCTGGGCACGCCCGTCATCGGCATCACCGGCACCAACGGCAAGACCACGACCAAGGAACTGATGGCCGCCGTACTGTCGCAACAATATCAACTGCACTACACGCAGGGCAATCTGAACAACCATATTGGCGTGCCTTTGACCCTATTGGAGTTGCGCCCCGAACATCAGCTGGCCGTCATCGAGATGGGCGCCAGCCACCCCGGCGACATCCGCGAACTGGTGGACATCGCCGAGCCGGACTACGGACTCATCACCAACGTAGGCCGGGCGCACCTGGAGGGTTTCGGCTCCTTCGAGGGCGTCATCCGCACCAAAGGCGAACTCTTCGACTACCTGCGGGAGAAAGGCGGGGCGACAGTCTTCGTACACGATGACAACCCCTACCTGAAGGACATGGCGCACGACCTGAAACAAGTGTGCTACGGCTCGCAAGCGGGACTGTACGTCTGCGGACGAATGACGGGCAACTCGCCCTACCTGGCCTTGGCGTGGCACACGGAAGGAGAGGCAGAGGAGCATCCCGTACAGACGCACCTCATCGGCGAATACAACCTGCCCAACGCCTTGGCAGCCATCACCGTGGGCCGCTATTTCAACGTGCCGGCCGGGCAGATCTGCCATGCCTTGGAGAGCTATGTGCCCCACAACAACCGCTCGCAACTGGTGCGCACGGCTGACAACACCCTCATCGTGGACGCCTACAACGCCAACCCCACAAGCATGAAGGCCGCCATAGACAACTTCCACAAGATGCAGGCCGCGCACAAAATGCTGATACTGGGCGACATGCGCGAGCTGGGCACGGACAGCCCCGCCCTGCACCAGGAAGTGGTGGACCAGTTGGAGACTTACGGATTCGAGGACGTCGTGCTGGTGGGCACAGCGTTTGCCGCCACGCGCCACCACTACCCCACTTATCCAGACGCCCCGGCGCTCATCGCCAACCTGCAAGCCCATCACCCCACGGGCAAGACTATCCTTATCAAGGGGTCGAACGGGCTGCACCTGAACACGGTGGCGGAAGCACTCAAGTGAAGTATTTCCTGCGCACCACCTGCGCCACCCCCGATGCCAGCAAGGCACCAACCGCATTGGCGGCAAAGTCCAGCCAGTCGCCGCCACGGTAGGTGGTGCAATAGGCTTGTAGCAACTCCACCACCCCGCTAAACAGGACGGGGCAGAGCAGCGCACCCACCCAAGCGTGCCACAAGGGCACCTGGTCCCGCCGGTGCGCCCGCAGGAACTCCAGCCACAACATGCCGGACATGCCGAAGTACATGCCCACGTGCACCACCTTGTCGAAACCCGGGATGGTGCCCAGATCCGTGCTGGGCGGACGGAAGAAAGAAAGGTAAATCACAGCCAGGATAACCAGCAACGAGAGGGGGTATTTCTTGATAAAATAGAGCATAAACACAAATAAATTACGTATTGCGCCCCAAATGTACGGAAGATTTCCTACATTTGCACAAATCTATCACCTTTTATAACTATTTGCAAGAAAAAGCCACAAGAACATGACAACAGACAAAAGAGCCAACTTCGGCACCAAACTGGGTGTCATCCTCGCCTCCGCCGGTTCGGCGGTAGGCCTGGGCAACATCTGGCGCTTCCCCTACATGACGGGCGAATATGGCGGTGCCGCCTTCATCCTCACCTACCTGGGCTGCGTACTGCTATTCGGCGCACCCATCATGATGGCCGAGTTCATCATCGGCCGCCGCTCGCGCTCCAACACCGCCCGCGCCTATCAGAAGCTGGCACCCGGCACCCACTGGCGCTGGGTGGGGCGAATGGGAGTCTTGGCGGGCTTCCTCATCCTGAGCTACTATGCCGTGGTGGCCGGCTGGACATTGGAATATATGGTAGACTCCGCCATCGGCACCTTCGCCGACAAAGGGCCGTCCGACTTCGTGCGGTTCTATGAATCCTTCGTCAGCAACCCCTGGCTGCCCGTGGTGTGGACCATCGTCTTCCTGCTCCTGACGCACTTCATCGTGGTGCGTGGCGTGGAGAAGGGAATCGAGCGTTCGTCCAAGGTGATGATGCCCGCCCTGTTCATCCTGCTGCTCATCCTGGCCGTCTGCGCCATGTTGCTGCCCGGCGCGGAGCGTGGCCTCGAATTCCTGCTGAAGCCCGACCTGGGCAAGGTGGACGGCAGCGTGCTGCTGGCAGCGATGGGGCAGGCGTTCTTCTCGCTCAGCGTGGGCATGGGCTGCCTCTGTACCTATGCTTCCTACTTCAAGCCCGACACCAACCTGCCCAAGACTGCGTTCAGCGTGGCCGTCATTGATACCTGCGTGGCCATCCTGGCGGGCTTCATCATCTTCCCTGCCGCCTTTGCGGTGGGCATCCAGCCCGACTCTGGCCCCGGCCTGCTGTTTGTCACCCTGCCCAACGTCTTCCAACAGGCTTTCGGCAACGTGCCTTTCATCGCCGCCATATTGGCCGTGATGTTCTACATCCTGCTGGCCCTTGCGGCACTGACTTCCACCATCTCCCTGCACGAGGTGGTGACGGCCTACCTGCACGAGGAATTCAACATGTCCCGCGCCAAGGCGGCCCGACTGGTGACGGGAGGGTGCATCGTGCTGGGCACGCTCTGCTCGTTGTCCCTGGGCATCGGTAGCGATTACACCCTGTTCGGCATGACGCTGTTCGACTTCTTCGACTTCATCACGGCCAAGTTGATGATGCCGTTGGGCGGATTCTTCATCTCGCTGTTCACGGGCTGGTACTTGGACAAGAAGATTGTCCGCGAGGAACTGACCAACCGCGGCACGCTGCGTCTGCGCATCTACGGCCTGATTGTCTTCCTGTTGAAGTTCGTGGCACCCATCGGCATCGCCTTTATCTTTATTAATGAACTGCATCTGCTGTAAACGATTTCTTTGCAGCCACCGAACCCCTGGAAGAGTGAAATCCTACCGGCTTCACTCTTTCAGGTAGTCTATCGGATTCAGATAGAAGGCTTTCTGCCATCCCAGATGCGCGCCGTCAATCCTATGTAAATAAGGGACCATCGTACCTATGGCATAATGCAGGTGCGAAGGTGTTGTAGCCGCGTTTCCCGTGTTACCGACGGTGCCTATCCGGCTGTTGTGCGTTACAAAGGAAAAAGGTGTGGTGGTTATTTCATCCAAATGGGCGTAATAGTGTAAGCGCCATTTCGGCCCCAAAATCAGCACCACATTCCCTCCCTTGCCTAATCTTCCCGTAAGAAGGACAAGACCGATGGTAGACGAACGGACATTTGTCCCCTTACCGGCAAAAATATCCACGCCCTTATGCACGATGGAGCTTCCCCACGGATATGCCCAAAAAGAGCGAGGATTAAAATCCGCTTGCGTGGCCCCTTCAACAGGCATTTCCAAGTTTTGGGGCATTAAGAAACCAACGACGAATAGAACCAAAACACCTATGAGCAACTTTTTTATGCACTTCATACCTAACAAATTTTTAGCCTTTGATATACAACAGAAGAAACACTGCGGCAAGTTATCAAGAATATCTTGAATTTACAAGTCGGAGAAAAGTAAATTTAGGCTTAGCCTGTTAAACTCGCCCGCATAGCTTACGACTGAATAAAGATGTGCAAACCGATTAAGAAGGTTTATTAGAAGTTTTTTCCTTACTTTTGCAACCGAAAACCAACGCATCAACAGAACGTATCATGAAACAGCTACTCCTCTCCCTCCTGCTGCTGTGCTGCGCCCTCCCGGCTTGGACGCAGCAGCGCGTCATCCCCGGCGACGAGCGCACCGACCAATACTTCCCCCTGCTACAGGGCAAGCGCATCGCCATCTTCAGCAACCACACGGGCATGATCGGCAACCGCCATCTGCTGGACGTGTTGCTGGAAAACCACTTCGACGTGACGGCCATTTTCTCGCCCGAACACGGCTTCCGCGGACAAGCGGAGGCCGGCGAGCACATCAACAATTCGGTGGACGAGAAGACCGGCGTACCCATCCTCTCCCTCTACGACGGAAAGGTGGGCAAACCCAGCGCCGCCTCCATGCAGAAGTTCGACTTGCTCATCGTCGACATTCAGGATGTGGGCCTGCGCTATTACACCTACTACGCCTCGATGTGCCGCCTGATGGATGCCTGCGCCGAACACGGCAAACAGATGCTCATCCTCGACCGCCCCAACCCCAACGGGCACTACGTGGACGGCCCCATCCTGGACATGAAATACAAATCGGCCGTGGGCTGGCTGCCCATCCCCACCGTGCACGGCATGACCCTGGGCGAACTGGCCCGGATGGTGAACGGCGAAGGCTGGCTGCCCGATGGACGGACGTGCGACATCACCGTCATCCCTTGCCTGAACTACACGCACCGGACGGAATACCGCCTGCCCATCCCGCCCTCGCCCAATCTGCCCAACATGAAGGCCGTTTACCTCTACGCCTCGCTCTGCTACTTCGAGGCGACGCCCGTCAGCCTGGGACGGGGCACGGACCTTCCCTTCCAAGTGTACGGACACCCGCGGATGACGGGCTATGACTACAGCTTCACCCCCCGCAGCACGCCAGCCGCCAAGAATCCCCCCCAACGCGACAAGCTGTGCCACGGCGTCAATCTCAGCACCTTGGACGAAGCCGCCCTGCGGACGAAAGGCATTAACCTGAGCTACCTCATCGATGCCTACCGCAACCTCGGGATGGGCGACAAATTCTTCACCTCCTTCTTCGAGAAGTTGATGGGTGTCGGCTACGTGCGCCGGATGATTGGACAAGGCAAGAGCGCGGACGAGATTGAAACCACGTGGCAGGACGATGTGGCGCGCTTCAAGGAACAGCGAAAACCCTATCTCTTGTACGACGAATAACCGAAACGCTTATGACAACTGCTTGGATTATCCTCCTCACCATCGCAGGCTACTTTGCCCTGCTTCTGCTTCTTTCGTGGATAACGGGCCGCAGGGCCGACAACCGGAGCTTCTTCACCGGCGGGCGCAAGTCATCGTGGCTGATGGTGACGGTAGCCATGATAGGCGCCAGCATCTCGGGCGTGACGTTCATCTCCGTGCCGGGAGCGGTGCAGGCGGGCGGCTACGCCTACCTGCAGATGGTACTGGGATTCTTCGTAGGATCGGCGCTGGTGGCATGGGTGCTGATTCCCACCTTCTACCGGATGAACCTCGTGAGCATCTACGGCTACCTGGAGCACCGCTTCGGGCTGTCTGCCTACCGCACGGGGGCGTGGTTCTTCTTCGTGTCGAAAATGCTGGGGGCATCGGTGCGCTTCTTCGTGGTGTGCGTGGTGCTGCAGACGCTGGTGTTCGGCCCGCTGGGCGTGCCCTTCACGGTGAACGTGGTGCTGACCGTGGCGCTCATCTGGCTCTATTCCTTCCGGGGAGGCGTGAAGTCGCTCATCTGGACGGATGCGCTGAAGACGCTGTGCCTGGTGCTGTCCGTGGTGTGCTGCATCGGCTACATCGCCCATAGCCTGGGACTGGGCTTGACGGAATTGCCCGGTGCCGTGGCCGCCCACCCCACCAGCCGCGTGTTCTTCCTGGACGACCTCAACGACGGCCGCTACTTCTGGAAGCAGTTCATAGCGGGCATCTTCATGGTGATTGCCACTACGGGCCTGGACCAGGACCTGATGCAACGCACGCTGAGCTGCCGCAACTTCCGCGAGTCGCAGAAGAACATGGTGGTGAGCGCCTTCGTACAAATCTTCGTCATCGGACTCTTCCTCGTGCTGGGCACCCTGCTCTACATGTACGCCGACGCCCGCCTGCCGGAAGGGGCCACGGGCGACGCCCTCTTCGGGCGAGTGGCATGGAGCGAGGAGTTCCCGCTGTTCATCGGCATCGTGTTCATCATCGGGCTGATTGCCGCAGCCTACTCCGCAGCCGGCTCGGCACTGACGGCACTGACCACCTCGTTCACCGTGGACATCCTGCAGGCTGACCAGAAACAGGGCGAACGCGACCTGACGCTGACGCGCAAGCTGGTGCACGTGGTGATGTCTCTGCTGATGGTCATCGTCATCGTAGTCTTCTACGAGCTGAACGACGACAGCGCCATCAACGCCGTCTACAGCCTGGCGTCGTACACCTACGGTCCCATCCTGGGCATGTTCATCTTCGGCCTGGCCTGCCGGCGCCCCGTGCGCGACCGCTGGGTGCCGCTCGTAGCGGTAGCCTCTCCCCTGCTCTGCTACGTGCTGAAAAGCCATAGCGAAGCTTGGTTCGGCGGCTACCAGATCAGCTTCGAGCTGCTGCTCATCAACGCCCTGCTGACGGTGTCCGGGCTCTGCCTGCTCATCAAAAAAAGATGACTTCCACAGCCTGGCCATCCGGACATATTCCCCGCCCGAGGGCGCAAGAGCCGCCGAGCACGGGCGCAAGAGCCGCCGCCCGAAGACGCAAGAGGCTGCGGGCACAGGCGGCAACATACCCGCAGACAAGCAGACATACCACGAAGAATATCAGGCATTTACAAATCGCCCACTAAAAAAAGGACAGAGATTTGCTTATTTCAAAAGATTTTGCGTATCTTTGCAGCGCATTCAATCATTGATATGCTTTCATAGTGCGGCAATAGCTCAGTTGGTAGAGCATCAGCTTCCCAAGCTGAGGGTCACGAGTTCGAACCTCGCTTGCCGCTCTTCTGAAAAACAGGCACTTAGATGAAAATCTGGGTGCCTGTTTTTCGTTACCTGAAAATTAGATGCCCTCCCCTCTTGACCACGCGGACGAAATTGCGTACTTTTACGCCCGCTAATTCATCACGTAGTTTTATGACAACGACAAAGCAAGACACGTACATCAAATTCCTGCACGACGTCCAGACGTTCATCCCGCAGGAACGCATCTATACCGACGAACTGCGCCGCCTGGCCTGGGGCACGGACGCCGGATTCTACCGCCTCATCCCGCAAATCGTCATCCGCTCTAAGGACGAGGACGAAGTATCCCAACTGCTCCGCCTGGCCACGCGCCACGGCGTGCCCGTCACCTTCCGCGCGGCGGGCACCAGCCTGTCCGGACAAGCCATCAGCGACTCTGTCCTCATCGTCGCCGGCAAGCATTGGGAGCAATACTC
>JAHLFO010000095.1 GCA_018883785.1 Candidatus Bacteroides intestinipullorum | reverse complement strand
TGGCTGAAGGAAGGACTGAACTGGGACGGCATGATCGTGACAGACTGGGCCGACATCGTCAACCTCTATAGCCGCGACCACATCGCCGGCTCCAAGAAGGAAGCCATCAAGCTGGCCATCAACGCCGGCATAGACATGAGCATGGATCCCTATAACTGGGATTTCTGCCCCTTGCTGAAGGAACTGGTGGAGGAAGGTGAAGTGCCTATGAGCCGCATCGACGACGCCGTGCGCCGCATCCTGCGCCTGAAGCTCCGCCTCGGCCTCTTCGAGAAGCCCTACAACGACTTCAAGGACTATCCCAAGTTCGGTTCGCAGGAATTTGCCGACCAGGCTCTCCAGGCAGCCATCGAGTCCATCGTCCTGCTGAAGAATACGGATAATATCCTGCCTCTGGCCCCCGGCAAGAAGCTGCTGGTGACGGGTCCCAACGCCAACTCCATGCGTACGCTCAACGGCGGCTGGTCCTACTCCTGGCAGGGCGACAAGGCCGACCAATGCGCCGGGCAGTATAACACCATCCTCGAGTCGCTGACCGCCAAGTACGGCGCCGATAACGTCGTTTACGAAGCCGGTGTAACCTACAAGGAAGGCGGCTTGTGGTGGGAAGAGAATGCCCCAGAGATTGACAAGGCCGTGGCTGCTGCCCAAGGCGTGGACGTCATCGTGGCCTGCATCGGCGAGAACTCTTACTGCGAGACGCCGGGCAACCTGACCGACCTCAACATGTCCGAGAACCAGCGCAACCTCGTCAAGGCCCTGGCCAAGACGGGCAAGCCCATCATTCTCGTCCTCAACGAAGGCCGTCCGCGCATCATGGCCGACATCGAGCCGTTGGCCAAGGCGGTGGTCCACACGATGCTGCCGGGCAACTACGGCGGCGATGCCCTGGCCCAGCTGATGAGCGGCGAAGCCAACTTCAGCGGCAAGATGCCCTACACGTATCCCAAGGAAATCAATTCGCTCGTGACGTATGACTACAAGCCTTGCGAGCACATCGGCAAGCCCATGGAGGGCGCTTACAATTACGACGCCCAGGTGGCTGTGCAGTGGGCCTTTGGCTACGGCATGAGCTACACCACCTACAAGTACAGCAACCTGAAGGTGGACAAGGCCAACTTCACGGCCGACGATGTCCTGACCTTCACCGTGGATGTGACCAACACGGGCAAGGTGGCTGGCAAGGAGAGTGTCCTGCTGTTTAGCAGCGACCTTGTGGCCAGCTTGACGCCGGATAACCGTCGCCTGCGCGCCTTCGAGAAGGTGGAACTCCAGCCGGGTGAGACGAAGACCGTCACGCTGAAGGTGAAAGCTTCCGACCTCGCCTTCGTGGGCTATGACGGCAAGTGGATTCTGGAAAAAGGCGACTTCCGCATCCAGGCAGGCGACCAGACGGCAAACATCGTCTGCACCGCCACCAAGAAGTGGGAGAGCCAGAACAAATAATTTTTTGTTAATTTGAACTTAGGCATGAAGGAGGGGCGCCGGGAGGCGGTCCTCCTTTTTTAGTGCTGTTTGGGAGAATCCATGTGTATCATCACGTCAAAGAGCGTATGAAACTGAAAGCCGCCCCCGGGGCGTCCCAGAGGCGGCGGACAAGGCGTTTTTTATATCCCCATCGCGTTGGCGCCCAGTGCGCCTGCGATGGCGGAGAGCACCGCGATGAGTACTTTCAGGATTTTATCCCAGAGGTTTTTCTTGTTCGTGTTCATTGTGTGTGTTTTAGTTTAGTGAATAATTAACCGAAGGAGCCGTCGCTGCCCGTGTCAGATCCGTCCTCCGTTTCGCTGCCGCCCGTGCCGGGAGTGGCAGGCACCTGGTCGAAGCGTACGCAGTGCACGTCCGTTACGAGTGCCCGCGTGGCTACCGTGCCGTTGGTGTTGCGCTTGCTGGCGGGGGTGAATCGCACCATCAGCTTGGACTGCGAGGGCGTCACCTCGTTGGCGGTCTCCACGCCTTCGCCCACGCGCTTCATCGTGTAGCGGAAGCTGCCGAAGCCGTTCAGCGTCACGCTTTCCGAGGAGCGGAGGTGGCGTGACACGACCGTCACCAGATTGTCTATCACGTTCTTCACGTCACCCGTGGTGAGCGAGGAGAGTTCGGCGATTTCGCGCGCCACTTGGTCCGTGTTCACATTTCCCGTCAGTTGGACGCGAGGATAAAACAACTTCTTCCCGGCCTGGTTGGCCTTGCTGGATTGTTGGGGTACATAAATCACTGGCATAGTCTGTGTGTGTTTTAATAGTTAATAATTAGTGTTCGTTTTGTGCCTTAAGCTTAATCACACTGCAAAGGTAAGGGCTTTGTCTTGTTCACGCAAATAAAATAGCTCGTTTTGATAATCTTTTTTAGGGCTGGGCCGACTGGCTCCCGTTCCCGTTGGCCATTTGCTCCCGATAGGCTTTGGGGGACATACCAAAGTGTGTCTTCACATATTTCCCGAAAAAGGACAAGTTGGGAAACTCCAGTTCGTAAGCAATCTCTTTGACGCTTTTAGAAGAATGTTTCATCAGCAGGTCGATGTCTTTCAGCACATAACGGTCGATGATGTCCGATGCGGATTCGTTTCCTGCCTTCCGGCACACCGTCGAGAGGTATTTGGGCGTGACGTGCAGCTGGTCTGCATACCAGGACACCATGCGCGGCTTGGGGTAGGTCGACTCTATCAGTTCGATGAACTGCCTGAAGAGGTTCTCGCCCGCACTGAACGGGCGCGGCTTGCTCTGCCGGATGACCCTGTTCAGCGCAGCCTTCATGTCGTAGAAGAATGCCAGCATCAGCGTGTCAATGACTTTCTTCTGCATCGGCGAGGCTTGCTGGATTTTGGTGTAGAGCAATTCATAGTATTGGCAGAACACCTTGGCCTCGTCGGGCAGCAGGCTGCACACCGGTTTCTGCTCAAACAAGAACTTGAAGTCTAAAATCTGTCCGGCCATGGGCATGGTCCGTTGCATGAAGCCGGTCGATACCAAGATGAAATAGCCTTTGAAGTCAAGGCTTACCAATCCTTTCTCTACTATATTATAAGGCTGGCAGACAAAGAGGTCGTTTTTCTGGACCTCGTAGCTGTTGCCGTTGATGTTGGCTATGCCTTTCCCTTCACGTACCAATCCTATGATATAAATCTCCAATTGAATCGGGCTGTGGGCAGGTAGGTTATGCAGGTCTGTGAAGAATGCCAATTCGCCGTCGTTATAAATGGCGTTCTGGGCCTCCGGCGAGGCCAGGTTTCCTTTCTTCAAGTGGTCCATAAGCAAATGTTTTGGTTGATAACTGTTCTTTTTGCCTGCAAAATAACGGTTTCATCGCGATAATCCGCTTCTCCGATGGGGATATATACTGTTCCAAAGGTAATATCTGCGCGGCGCAGACGAAAATGGAACATTTTTGAGGGTATATGAAGAGCCTAAATAGACCAAAAACCTTGTTCTTTTGCACCGGATTAATAAACGAACAACGATGAAACGGAAACAATTTTCAAGTGTATGGTTCTCCCTGCTTTTACTCCTGGGAGGATGTCAGGACGGGCAGGAGCAGGTGAATGAGCTTCAGCCAGTCAACGTAAAGACCATGACCGTCGTCCGGGGTGCTCCATCGGACGGGAGCCGCTACTCGGGAACCGTGGAGGAGCAAAATGGAACACCGCTCAGCTTCTCTGTGGCGGGGACGGTGCAGGCTGTCCACGTACGCCTGGGGCAGCGTGTGGCCGCCGGGCAATTGATAGCTACGCTCGATGATGCCTCGTTGCGCAACAGCCATGCCGCCGCCCAAGCCGCGCTGAAACAGGCCGAAGACGCCTATCGCCGTATGAAGGAGCTGCACGACAAAGGCAGCCTGCCCGACATCAAGTGGGTGGAGGTGCAGAGCCAGGTGGAGCAAGCCCGCTCCGTGGAGCAGATTGCCGCCAAGAACCTGCGTGACTGTCGCCTCTACGCTCCTTACGATGGTGTGATTGCCGCGAAAAACGTCGAGGTGGGGCAGAACGTGGTGCCCGGCCTGTCCGTTGCCCAACTGGTGAGCACCTCCGTGCTGAACGTCAGGATAGCCGTGCCCGAGACGGAGATTGCCTCCGTGGCCGTCGGGCAGTCCGCCTACATCACGGTGCAAGCCTTGGGGAACCGGTCGTTCAAGGGCAGCGTCGTGAGGCTACCCGTTTGGGCGTGACCAACTTGGGGCTGGAGTCCACCCTCGCCATGCGCTATGGCGACGGGCTGGCGATAGCCAATGTGTGGGAAGGCGACTACGGCATCCCCGTCAAGCTGAAGAGCGAGAAGGCCGACCGTGCCGTGCCCACGGAGGTGAAGGACGAACTGATACCCGTGGCCGCCGGACTTGCCGACGTTCCCTTGCGGCAGGTAGCCGACGTGGAACCCGTGTGGAAAGAGGGTCAGATAGTGCGCCGCAACGGCATCTACACCGCTACGGTACAGGCCGACCTCGTCCGGGGGCAGAACGCCATGCAGATGATAGCCCGCCTTCAAGAAGAACTGAAAGACTTCCCGTTCTCGCCGGGCGTTACCGTGACGTATGCCGGCGAGCAAGCGAAGACCGACGAATGGATGCCGCAAATCATAGGCGGACTGATGATAGCCATCGTGATTATCTTCTTCATCCTCTTGGCACACTTCCGCAAGATCAGCATCGCCCTGCTCATCTTCGGCAGCATGACGCTCTGCGTGTTCGGCACCGCCTTCGGCGTATGGTTCCAGGGTGTGGACTTCAGCATCACGGCCATCTTGGGCGTCACCGCACTGATGGGTATCATCGTGCGCAACGGCATCATCATGATAGACTATGCCGAGGAGTTGCGCGCCACGGAGCACATGACTGCCGAGCAAGCCATCTACCACTCCGCCCTGCGCCGTATGCGCCCCATCTTCCTCACGTCGGCTGCAGCCTCGATGGGCGTTATCCCGATGATACTGGGCAAGTCGAGCCTGTGGATGCCTATGGGCACGGTCATCTGCTACGGCACGCTGATAACGATGCTGTTCATCCTTACTGTCCTGCCGTGCCTCTACCTGCTCACCTTCCGGGGCAGCACGGAGCGGCGTGCCAAGTGGGATGCCTTGGAGCAGCAATAATACCCTTGTTAGGGTGTCATTGATACCCCATGCAAGGGTGTTGATGATGGGGGTGTGTCAAAATATAAAATGGCACGCAGATGACACTGATTAAACAGATTTTCGCAGATTTGACCAACTGTAAATCAACGAAATATAATCAGTGGTCATCTGTCGCATCTGCGTCA
>JAHLFO010000094.1 GCA_018883785.1 Candidatus Bacteroides intestinipullorum | reverse complement strand
CATGAACGAACCGTCCAAACACCCCTCCGCCCGCCGGGAACTCAAGGAGAAAATCATCGAAGCCGCCGGCCTGCTCTTTGCCGAACACGGCATCAAGGGCATCACGATGGACGACATAGCCGCCTCGTTCGGCATCTCCAAGCGCACGCTCTACGAAGTCTTTGCAGACAAAGAGACGCTGCTCATCGAGTGCATCCGCCGCGATATGGAGCAGGAAAACGAGTATATGAAGCAAATTTCCAAATCGTGCAACGTACTGGAGATCCTGTTGAAACGGTATCAGCGCAGCATCGAACGCTATCACGCCACCAGCAAACGCTTCTTCGAGGACCTGCAGAAATATCCCCGCGCCTACGAATTCCTGAAGAAGAGCAACAACCGCTCGACAGAGGACGCGGTCAGCTTCTTCCGCGAAGGCGTGCGCCAGGGATTCTTCCGCGAGGACACCAACTTCCCCATCGTCAACCACCTGGTGCGGGCCCAGATGGATATCCTGATGGAGAGCGACCTGTGCAAGACCTATCCCTTCCTGGATGTGTACGAATCCATCATGTTCACCTTCCTGCGCGGTATCTCCACCCCCAAAGGCGCCATCGCCCTGGACGAATTCATACGCGAATATCGCAAACATTTCCGTAAATCAGATTGAGACATGCAACAGCAGACCGAGACAGCAATCGCGACCGACTACCGCCAACGGGCGGAGCGGGCAGAAATGAACCAACGACAAGTACAACAACAAATCCTCCGCATCAGCCTGCTGCGCGTCATCCTCTTCACGGGAGGCATTGCGGCAGCCATCGCCTTGCGCCATGACGGCTGGCTGATGTGGGGCGGCGCACTGGCAGTGACGATGCTGCCTTTCCTCGCCCTCGTCAAGTACCATAACCGCCTGTTCCACCGCAAAGATTACCTGGAGAAAGAGGCCGAAATCAACCGGCAGGAACTGGCCGCGCTGGCACTGGACACCTCGACCTTCAACGACGGGGCGGAATACATCCATCCGGGCCACCTCTACGCTTTCGACCTCGACATCTACGGTCCGCACTCCCTCTTCCAATGCCTCAACCGCACCAGCACCCAGCCCGGACGAACGCGGTTGGCCGCCTGGCTGGGACAACACCTGGAGGACAAGGCGGAGATAGAAGACCGACAAGCCGCCGTACGGGAGTTGTCCGCCTTGACCGACTTCCGCCAACGCTTCCGCATCCTGGGCCTGCTGCACAAAGGCAAAAGTGCCGACGAAAGCGAACTGCAAGCATGGGCAGCCAGCCCCACCACATTCCGCAACCGCATATTGCTACGCCTCCTGCCCTACGTGGTCGGCGGTGCCAATGCGCTCAGCCTGCTGCTCGTCCTGACAGGGGTGATGCCGGCATCCGGCTGGGGCACCCTGTGGATAGCCTTCGTGTTACTCAGTTTCCTCTTCACCGGCAAAATCACCAAGGTGCAGAACGTCTACGGCAAGAAACTCCAGATACTGGGCACCTACGCCCGCCTGCTCCGCCTGATGGACGGCCAACCGCTGGAGGCACCGCTCCTGCGGGACATCAAGGAGGAGAGCAGCCGCGCCTCGCACGCCATCCTCCGCCTGAACAAGCTGATGAACGAACTGGACCAACGCAACAACTACCTGATGTACACCGTGTTGAATGGCACGTTCTTCTGGGAAATCTGGCAAATCATGCGCATCGAACGATGGAAGGAACACCATGCCGCCTCCTTGCCCGCCTGGCTCAACGCCATCGGACGGATGGACGCGCTGCTGTCTCTCGCCACCTTCGCCCACAACCATCCGGACTATGCCTACCCCACCCTCATCGACCCGGCGGACGAGGCCTTCCGTTTCCGTGCCACTGCCCTGGGGCATCCGCTAATGCCCGCCGACCGCTGTGTGCGCAACAACTTCGGAATGACCCAGCGCCCGGAATTCATCATCATCACCGGTGCCAATATGGCGGGCAAGAGCACCTACCTGCGCACCGTAGGCATCAATTACCTCCTGGCCTGCATCGGTGCACCCGTCTGTGCCACCGAGATGGAGCTGACACCCGTCCGCCTCATCACCAGCCTGCGCACCAGCGACTCCCTGACCGACAACGAGTCTTACTTCTTTGCCGAACTGAAGCGGCTGAAACTCATCATCGACAAGCTCCAGCAGGGCGAACGCCTCTTCATCATCCTCGACGAAATCCTGAAAGGCACCAACTCCACCGACAAGCAGAAAGGTTCGCTGGCCCTCATCCGCCAGTTCATGACATTGCAGGCCAACGGCATCATCGCCACGCACGACCTGGCCCTCGGCACTCTGGCCGACGCCTTCCCCGGCCAAATACACAACCGTTGCTTCGAGGCCGACATCACGGGCGACACGCTGACCTTCAGTTATCGCCTGCGGGAGGGCGTGGCGCAGAACATGAATGCCTGCTTCCTGATGGGGAAGATGGGGATTGCGGATATCGAATAGATTCACAGTATCCTTGACATAAAAATTGCGTGAAGCCGCTTCCCCCGCAGGGGAAGCACTTCACGCAATCCCATATTGACTTTCAGAAAGACTTATTGCAATACCGGCACATCTATTTCCTCGTGATCCTCATTCCACTCATCCACGGTGATGCTACCCGAAGTTTCCTCTTCAAAGATATCACCGATGCTGATGGTCAGCGTCAGCTTGTTGTTGGCCTCCAAAGGCTGTTTCAACTGCTGTCTGATGTGCTTGATCTGCCCATCTGCCAACGAAATGTTCAGCTGCAATTCTGGTATACCTGTGGAAGGGAAGAGCATCACAATGCCGTTGCTCATCTGCAAGCCGTCCGTGGAACGCACCAAGGGGAATGACACCGTACACGGGCTACCATGAGGCTCGGCCGTATAGGCATTCAGTTTCTCGTAGATGTTGGTCACGCGCACCTCCACATTCGTGATTTCCGTGCTCAATACCTGGTCATCCTTATTCTTGAGGATGATTTTCAATCCAGCCACAACACGATTCAAAGCAGCATCGAGGTCTTCAGTGCCCACGTTCACAGAATGACAGGCAAACACAAGGTCATACGTGGGATAATATGCATCGTCATCAGACTTCTTCAACAAACTAAAATCTTGTTGCGTCATGTCACCCCCGATGTTATAAGCCGGTTCACGCACAGCGGGATAGGCATAGATGGGTTCCTCATACTTGGGAGTGCCCCAATAAACCATTTCGTAGTTGCCCACCGGCAGATACAACTCCCGATTAGAATCACTGGTGTACAACTCGCCATTCTGCACAAAGTAATATCCATAAAACGGACTCAACTTGCTATTGACATAATTGCCGTAATAAATAGACGTCCCCTCTGTACACGGGGCAATGCTCAACACACCTGTGAAAGGCTTGTTCCCATCACTAGTAACCACATCCATATAGAGCGCAGGAGCGATAAGATCAGTGTTTTCTCCGCCATTGGATGCGGAATCATCGTCACAACCTACTGCCAACAAGGCAAGGGTTGCCAAAAATAATAATTTCTTCATTTCTCTTCATTTATAAGATTACTATACCTTATAAACGCCTCAGAATCAAAAAAGTTCTAAAGGAAGGAAAATTAAAAAGGGGACACACCGTCCAACGATGTATCCCCTTATCGTAATAAGAGCAAATTTATTATTCAGCAGCAGCTTCAGTCTTAGTATCCTCAGCAGCCGGAGTCTCAGCGGCAGCTTCAGCAGCAGGCGCAGCAGCAGCGTTCTTCTTGGAACGACGAGTACGCGTAACTTTCTTGGCAGCCTTGTCCTTAGCCATGTTTTCGTTGTAATCAACGAGTTCGATGAAGCACATCTCGGCATTGTCACCCAGACGATGACCCGTCTTGATGATGCGAGTATAACCACCCGGACGATCAGCAATCTTAACGGAGATTTCCTTGAAGAGCTCCGTGATAGCATACTTATCTTGCAGGTAGCTGAACACTACGCGGCGCGAGTTGGTCGTATCGTTCTTAGACTTTGTGAGCAAGGGCTCAACGTACTTTTTCAGTGCCTTAGCCTTGGCAACGGTCGTAGTGATTCTTTTGTGCTTGATCAAAGAACATGCCATATTTGCCAACATTGCATTTCTGTGAGAAGCAGTACGACCCAAATGGTTGAATTTCTTATTGTGTCTCATTGTTTATTCTTTATCCAATTTGTATTTAGAAATATCGGTTCCAAACGACAGATTCAGACTCTCCAGCAAATCATCAAGCTCGGTGAGCGATTTCTTTCCGAAGTTGCGGAACTTCAGGAGATCCGTCTTGTTGAACTGCACCAAATCGCCGAGTGTCTCCACGTCCGCAGCCTTCAAGCAGTTGAGAGCACGAACAGAAAGATCCATGTCGACCAACTTGGTCTTCAACAATTGACGCATGTGCAGAACCTCTTCATCAAACTCTTCATTACCATCAGAATCGGTAGATTCCAACGTGATCTTCTCGTCTGAGAAGAGCATGAAATGATAAATCAGGATTTTCGCAGCCTCCTTCAAAGCATCCTTCGGGTGAATGGAACCGTCGGTAGTAATCTCCAATACCAGCTTGTCGTAGTCGGTCTTCTGCTCAACACGATACGGCTCGATCTGATACTTGACATTACGTATCGGAGTATAAATAGAATCGATGGGAATTGCATTCACGTCGGTGCAGTAGTCACGGTTCTCGTCAGCAGGAACATAACCACGGCCCTTATTGATTGTAATATCCATCTGCATCGTAGACTTAGGGTCTAAATGACAAATAACTAATTCAGGATTTAACACTTCAAATCCAGTCAAATACTTGCCAATGTCACCTGCCTTGAATTCACTCGAGTTCTCAACCGTAATACTTACTTTCTCGCTCTCAAACTCTTCAACAATTTGCTTGAACCGGACTTGCTTCAGATTCAAGATGATGTTAGTAACATCCTCTTTAACTCCCGGTACACTGGAGAATTCGTGCTCCACTCCCTCTATCTTAATGGTAGTGATAGCAAAACCTTCCAATGAAGAAAGCAGGATGCGGCGCAGTGCATTACCCACGGTAATACCGAAACCGGGCTCCAACGGACGAAATTCGAACTTTCCGAATTTAGAGTCCGCTTCCAACATTAATACTTTATCAGGTTTTTGAAATGCTAATATCGCCATGAAATTAATTATTATTTAGAATACAATTCTACGATCAAATGCTCTTTAATGTTCTCAGGAATGTCTGCTCTTTCAGGAACATGGAGCAACTTGCCCACCTTTGCATTGTCGTCCCATTCCAGCCAAGGATACTTGCTGTGATTGAAACCTGCCAAAGAGTTGGCAATGACTTCCAAAGACTTCGAGCGTTCACGCACTCCTACAATCTGACCCGGTTTAACGGAGTAGGAAGGAATGTTTACCACTTCGCCATCAACCGTGATGTGCTTGTGGCTTACCAACTGACGGGCAGCAGCACGCGTCGGGGCAATGCCCAAACGGAATACGATGTTGTCCAGACGGCTTTCCAGCAACTGAAGCAGTACTTCACCGGTGATACCCTTGGAAGTCGCAGCTTTCTCGAACAAGTTGCGGAACTGCTTCTCCAAAACACCATAAGTATATTTGGCTTTTTGCTTTTCGCGCAGCTGCACTCCATATTCAGACGTCTTTCTTTTTCTGGAGTTACCGTGTTGTCCAGGAGGATAATTCTTCTTAGAGAGAACCTTATCAGCTCCAAAAATACCTTCACCGAATTTACGGGCAATTCTTGATCTTGGTCCAGTATATCTAGCCATTTCTTTCTTAATTTTTAAATGTTATTGATGAACTCAATTTGTTGCAGCCGCGATTGCAGAGAAGAATTTGATACAATCCAATAACAAAATCAAGTTTCATGCTAATTAAAGGTAATTTCTTAAACTCTACGTCTTT
>JAHLFO010000012.1 GCA_018883785.1 Candidatus Bacteroides intestinipullorum | reverse complement strand
GCACGTTCCGAATCCAACGACAAATCGAACTGGTCTTTCCAACGGAACTCATAACGCGCCTTGCTCAAGGCATTGTCGCGGACCTGTGCGCCGGGATGTCCCTTGGCCAGGTCGGCGGCATGGGCAGCAATCTTATAGGTCACGACGCCTACACGCACGTCTTCCTTGTCCGGTAGGGCGAGATGTTCCTTCGGAGTGACGTAGCACAGCATGGCCGTGCCCAGCCAACCAATCTGTGCTGCACCGATGGCTGAAGTGATATGGTCGTAACCGGGAGCAATGTCCGTGACGATGGGGCCGAGTGTATAGAACGGCGCGTTGTGGCACTTCTCGATCTGACGCTCCATGTTCTCCCGGATCTTGTGCATGGGCACGTGTCCCGGGCCCTCGATAAAGGCCTGCACGTCGTGATCCCAAGCGCGGGTGACCAGCTCGCCCATAGTGTCGAGTTCTGCAAACTGCGCCTCGTCGTTGGCATCCTGGATGCAACCGGGACGGAGCCCGTCGCCCAGCGAGATGGCCGTGTCGTAAGAAGCCAGGATGTCGCAGATGTCATCGAAGTGTTCGTAGAGGAAGGATTCGCGGTCGTGGAGGAGGCACCATTTGCTCATGATGCTGCCGCCCCGGCTGACGATGCCACACAGACGCTTGTCCGCCAGGTGGACATTATGCCGCCGGATGCCTGCATGGATGGTGAAGTAGTCCACGCCTTGCTCGCATTGCTCGATGAGAGTATCGCGGTAGAGTTCCCAGGAAAGGTCTTCCACCCGTCCGTTTACTTTTTCCAGTGCCTGGTAGATGGGCACGGTGCCCACGGGGACGGGACAGTTGCGGACAATCCATTCGCGTGTTTCGTGTATGTTGGCTCCGGTGGAAAGGTCCATGAGCGTGTCGCCTCCCCATTTGCAGCTCCAAAGTGCCTTCTCCACTTCCTCCTCGATGCCGGAGGTGGTGGCGGAATTACCGATATTGGTGTTGATCTTCACCAGGAAGTTGCGTCCGATAATCATCGGTTCGGCTTCAGGGTGATTTATATTTGCAGGCAGGAGCGCACGTCCGGCGGCCAATTCCTGGCGGACGAACTCGGGCGTGATATGCGTGTCGATGCCCAGTTCCCGGCAATTCATGTTTTCGCGGATGGCCACGTATTCCATTTCCGGGGTGATGATGCCCTGCTTGGCATAGTGCATCTGTGTGCAACGGCGTCCGGCTTTGGCGCGGAGAGGCAGGGTGATGTGTTCGAAGCGCAGGTGATCCAGCGAATGGTCATCGCGGCGCATACGCCCATATTCCGAAGAAATCTCGGGCAGACGCTCCACGTCGCCACGTCCGAGAATCCACGGTTCGCGCAGGCGGGGCAGACCTTTCTTCAGGTCGATATCTACGTTGGGGTCGCTGTACGGGCCGCTGGTGTCATAGATGTAGACCTTCGGGTTGGGCGTGATGACTTTCTCGCCTTTCTCGTCAAAGGTCGTGCTGGGTACTTGCTCCACACGGCGCATGGCCACGCGCAGGTCCGGATAGATTTGCCCCGGCAAGTAAACCTTCTCGGAGCGGGAGTATTTGATGCGTTGGTTCATAATCGTTGTCGTTTGGGTTATTCATTGAGGAAAGCGGTGAGGGGAGAGCTGGCTTCGGCCTCCATGGATTCAGCCTGTACGCCCAGTCCGGCTTCGTAGGCACGGCGTCCGGCTTCTACGGCTTCCCGGAAGGCAATGGCCATCTGCACGGGGTCTCCTGCCACGGCAATGGCGGTGTTCACCAGGCAGGCCGATGCGCCCATTTCCATGGCTTCGGCGGCATGACTGGGAGCGCCGATGCCGGCATCCACTACGACGGGCACCGTGGCCTGCTCGATGATGATGCGCAGGAAGTCGCGTGTCTGAAGCCCCTTGTTTGTGCCGATGGGTGCACCGAGTGGCATGACCGTGGCAGCTCCGGCTTCTTCCAGATGTTTGCAGAGGGTGGGGTCGGCCTGGCAATAGGGCAGGACTACGAAGCCCAGCTTAACCAGTTGTTCCGTGGCCTTGAGGGTCTCGATGGAGTCGGGCAGGAGGTAGCGCGGATCGGGATGAATCTCCAGTTTCAGCCAGTTGGTGCCGAAAGCCTCGCGGGCCATCTGCGCGGCGAATACGGCTTCCTCGGCATTGCGCACGCCGCTGGTATTGGGCAGGAGTTGGATGTGCGGATGTGCGATGTGGCGCAACATGTCATCCTCCTTGTTGTCTAATTCTATACGTTTCATGGCTACGGTCACCATCTGCGTGCCCGATGCCAGGATGGACTGCTCCATCACTTCATTGGAACTGAACTTTCCAGTCCCCAGGAACAGGCGCGAGTCAAATTCGCGCCCGGCAATAATCAGTTTTTCCATATTCCTTGTATATTATAGCATTCAATGTATCTTTAATCCGTTTGTCAGAGGGCCAATATCTCGCGCATCTCTTGTACGGGATCATCGGCACGGAGCACGGTGCCGGACAGGGCAATGCCGCGCACACCCGTCTCCATGATGGCGGGGATGTCCGCACGGGTAATGCCTCCGATGGCCACCACGGGCAGGGGAATGTCGGCCTCCTGCATCTGCTTCATCAGCCGGGCATAACCTTCCAGCCCCAGGAGGGGACTGAGGTTCTTCTTCGTGTCCGTATGCCGGAAGGGGCCGCAGCCGATGTAGTCCGCCCCGCCTTGCCAATGGCGCACGATGTCTTCGAAGGTATTGGCCGTACCGCCGATGAGAAACTCCTCGCCCAGCACCTGCCGGGCTTCGGCCACGGGCATGTCCTTCAGCCCCAGGTGTACGCCGTCGGCATGGAGTTTTTGAGCCAGCTCCACGTGGTCGTCGATGATGAAGATGGCTCCGTAATGTTTGCACAAGGCCTGCACTTCGCGCCCTATTGCCTCCACTTCGTCCAAGGGGTGATCCTTCATGCGCAGTTGTATCCAGCGGCAACCGCCTTCCAAAGCCAGACGGGCACTGTCCAAGTAGGAGTACCGGTCGGTGTAGTGGGTAATGAATTGTACGGGTATCATAGGCTTATCCTCCACAAGCTGCTTTGATGATGACGATGGACGCGCCTTCCTCCAGGGGAGTGTCGCCCCAGTCAGCGCGGGGTATCATACGGTTGTTGAGAGCCATGGCCACGCCGGAAGCAGGCAAGGCCAGTTCTCCGGCAAGCTGGAGTAGCGTGGAGGACGTGGTGAACATCTCCTTGTTGTTGATTGTAATCTTCACCTTCTGTGCGTCTATATAATACTATAATGTGTAGAAGACAAAGCGGATACCACGGAGCGTGTGGCGGGTGGGAGTGTGAATATCCAATTCCTACGGCAGCATTACCTGCATCAGGTTCGAGGGTATGATCTCAGCCCGCGTACGGGGCACCCCTTTGACTTCAAGGGGCAAAGATAGGAGAAATAAATGTAAATATGTGCTTTGTTGAGGAAGATTTTATGCTTAAATATCTATCTTTGCATCCGGAAAAGTCTTTGGACTCTATTCAGGATACGTTATTAGACCACATATTATATAGTATGGAACAACTGAAACACGAATGCGGCGTGGCCATGATCCGCCTGCTAAAACCTTTGGAGTACTACGAACAGAAGTACGGCACTTGGATGTATGGCCTGAACAAGCTATACCTCCTTATGGAGAAGCAACACAACCGGGGGCAGGAAGGCGCAGGTCTGGCCTGTGTGAAGCTGGAGGCCAATCCCGGCGAGGAATACATGTTTCGCGAACGCGCCTTGGGTTCGGGAGCCATCACTGAGATATTTGACACCGTGCACACCAATTTCCGTGACCTGACCTCGGAGCAGCTGCACGATGCAGACTATGCCAAGAAATGCCTCCCCTTTGCTGGCGAGGTCTACATGGGGCACCTGCGCTACAGCACAACGGGCAAGTCCGGATTAAGCTATGTGCACCCCTTCCTGCGGCGCAACAACTGGCGGGCAAAGAATTTGGCTCTCTGCGGCAACTTCAACCTGACCAATGTGGACGAGATATTCGCCCGTATCACCGCCATGGGCCAACATCCGCGCAAGTACTCCGACACCTACATCATGCTGGAGCAGGTGGGGCATCGGCTGGACCGTGAGGTGGAGCGCCTCTTCGGCATTGCAGAAGCCGAAGGACTGACAGGCACGGACATCACCCGGTACATCGAGGACCACATCGAACTGGCCAACGTCCTGCGCACATCAAGCAAAGAATGGGACGGAGGCTATGTCATCTGCGGCCTGACCGGAAGCGGAGAGTCCTTTGCCATCCGCGACCCGTGGGGTATCCGCACTGCCTTTTGGTACCAGGACGACGAGGTGGCCGTGCTGGCCAGTGAACGCCCGGTCATCCAGACGGTGTTCAATGTTCCCATGGAATCCATCAAGGAGATGCAACCCGGACAAGCCGTCATCTTCACCAAGGCCGGACGGATGCGCACCATCCAGATTAACAAACCGCGCGGTTTCAAGCCCTGCTCCTTCGAGCGCATCTACTTCAGCCGGGGCAGTGACACGGACATCTACCTGGAACGCAAGCAGTTGGGCCGCGAACTGGTGCCCAGCATTCTCCGCGCCATCGACTACGATATTGACCATACCGTTTTCTCCTTCATCCCCAATACGGCCGAAGTGGCTTTCTACGGAATGCTGCAGGGGCTGGACGAATACCTCAACCAGGAGAAGGTCTTCCAGATAGACGCCTTGGAGCATACCCCCACGCACGAGCAGCTGGAGCGCATCCTCTCCCGCCGCATCCGTAGCGAGAAGGTAGCCATCAAGGACATCAAGCTGCGCACCTTCATCGCCGAGGGCAACACACGCAATGACCTGGCCGCCCACGTCTACGACATCACCTACGGCAGCCTGGTACCGGGCGAGGACAATCTGGTCATCATCGACGACAGTATCGTGCGTGGTACGACCCTCAGGCAGAGCATCATCGGCATATTGGACCGGCTGGGACCGAAGAAGATAGTCATCGTGTCCAGCTCGCCCCAAGTGCGCTATCCCGACTACTACGGCATTGACATGTCCCGCATGAGCGAATTCATCGCCTTCAAAGCTGCCATCGAATTGCTGAAGGAGCGGGAGATGCGTAACATCATCGCCTCCGCCTACCGGAAGTCCAAGGAGCAGGCCGACCTGCCCAAGGAGCAGATGGTGAACTATGTGAAAGACATCTACGCACCCTTCACCGACGAGGAAATCTCGGCGAAGATGGTGGAGCTGCTCACCCCGGCGGGAACGAAGGCCGAAGTCCAGATTGTCTACCAACCCTTGGAGGGACTTCACCAGGCCTGTCCCAACCATCCGGGCGACTGGTACTTCAGCGGTGATTATCCCACGCCGGGCGGGGTGAAGATGCTGAACAAGGCGTTCATTGACTACATCGAGCAGGTCTATCAGTTCTAAATGAAGAACGAAGAATGATGAATTAGGATTATGGACGAAGGACAAAAGAAGAAATCAGCTATCGCAGGCGAATGGCTGGCCATGGGCATCGCCCTCGGTGTGGCGTTCGGCATCATATTCGACAACCTGGGTTTGTGGCTACCCATTGGCGTGTGCATCGGGTTGGTGGGGCCTGCGATGAAGAGTATGAAGAAGAATAACAAAGACAACAATACTAACGAACCAGATAAAGAATGAGAAACGTGACACTTATCCTCGATGACGGCACCCGCCTGCACGGGCAGTCGTTCGGCTATGAGAAGCCCGTGGCGGGCGAGGTAGTCTTCAACACGGCCATGACGGGATACCCCGAGAGCCTGACCGACCCCAGCTACGCCGGGCAGCTGATGACATTGACCTATCCCCTGGTGGGCAACTATGGGGTGCCGCCCTTCACCTTCGCTGAGAACGGGCTGCCCCGCTTCATGGAAAGCGAGAAGATTCATGCCGAGGCCATCATCGTTAGCGACTACAGCGAGAACTACAGCCATTGGAACGCCGTGGAGAGCCTGGGCGACTGGCTCAAACGCGAACAGGTACCGGGCATTACGGGCATCGACACGCGGGCACTGACCAAAGCCCTGCGCGAGCATGGCGTGATGATGGGCAAGATTGTCTTTGACGATGAACCGGACAACATCCCCACCGCGCAATATGCCGGGGTAAACTATGTGGACCGCGTGTCGTGCAAGGAGGTCATCCGCTACAATGAGGGAGCAGGCAAGAAGGTAGTATTAGTCGATTGCGGCGTCAAGGCCAACATCCTTAGATGTCTGATAAATAGAGGCGTAGAGGTCATTCGCGTGCCTTGGGACTATGACTTCAACGGCTTGGAGTATGACGGGCTGTTCATCTCCAACGGCCCCGGAGACCCCGACACGTGCGATGCCGCGGTGCAGAACATCCGCCGGGCGATGCAGGACGAGAAGCTCCCCATCTTCGGCATCTGCATGGGCAACCAGCTCCTCAGCAAGGCCGGAGGGGCGAAAATCTACAAGCTGAAATACGGACACCGCAGCCACAACCAGCCTGTGCGCATGGTGGGCACCGAGCGTTGCTTCATCACCAGCCAGAATCACGGCTATGCGGTGGATAACAATACGTTGGGCGCCGATTGGGAACCGCTCTTTGTGAACATGAACGACGGCTCGAACGAGGGCATCCGCCACAAGACGAATCCCTGGTTCTCCGCCCAGTTCCATCCCGAAGCGTGCAGCGGGCCGACGGACACGGAGTTCCTCTTCGACGAGTTCGTCAAGCTGCTCTGATGTAAACTATTCGGAATAGTGTCCCCTCTCTTCTAACGTATTGCTTATGAACGCATTGCGATTGATATGCCCTCGGACGGCGTTTGATGTAGGATGAAACGCCGTCTGATGTAGAAGGGAATGGGGTGTAAAAGATAATTATCATTCAACGAATCATTAATCTATCAGATATGAAACCAACAGACATAAAGAAGGTGCTCCTGCTCGGCTCGGGCGCACTGAAGATTGGCGAGGCGGGCGAGTTCGACTACTCCGGTTCGCAGGCTCTCAAAGCCCTGAAGGAAGAGGGCATCCAGACCGTCCTCATCAATCCCAACATCGCCACCGTGCAGACCTCGGAAGGCGTGGCCGACCAAATCTATTTCCTCCCCGTGACGCCTTACTTCGTAGAGAAGGTCATCGCAAAGGAACGTCCGGACGGCATCATGCTGGCCTTCGGCGGACAGACGGCCCTGAACTGTGGTGTCGCCCTCTATCAGGCAGGCGTGTTCGAGAAGTACAACGTGCAGGTGCTCGGCACCCCCGTGCAGGCCATCATCGACACGGAAGACCGCGAACTCTTCGTGGAAAGATTGAATGAAATCGACGTGAAGACCATCAAGAGCGAGGCCGTGGAGTGTGCCGAAGACGCCCGCCGCGCCGCCCGCGAGCTGGGCTATCCCGTCATAGTCCGCGCCGCCTACGCCCTCGGGGGGTTGGGCAGCGGCTTCTGCGACAACGAAGAGGAACTGAACGTGCTGGTAGAGAAGGCTTTCTCCTTCTCTCCGCAAGTACTGGTGGAGAAGAGCCTCCGCGGCTGGAAGGAAGTGGAATACGAGGTGGTGCGCGACCGGTATGACAACTGCATCACCGTCTGCAACATGGAGAATTTCGACCCGCTGGGCATCCATACGGGCGAGTCCATCGTCATCGCACCGAGCCAGACGCTCAGCAACACCGACTATCACAAGCTGCGCGAACTGGCCATCCGCATCATCCGTCACATCGGTATCGTGGGCGAGTGCAACGTGCAGTATGCCTACGACCCGCAGAGCGAGGATTATCGTGTCATCGAGGTCAATGCACGCCTCTCGCGTTCGTCGGCTTTGGCCAGCAAGGCGACGGGCTATCCGTTGGCTTTCGTGGCCGCCAAGTTGGGCTTGGGCTATGGCCTTTTTGAGCTGAAGAATTCCGTCACCAAGACCACCAGTGCCTTCTTCGAGCCGGCATTGGACTACGTGGTTTGCAAAATACCTCGCTGGGACCTGGGTAAATTCCATGGGGTAGACAAGGAACTCGGCTCTTCGATGAAATCCGTGGGCGAGGTGATGGCCATCGGCCGCACCTTCGAGGAAGCCATCCAGAAGGGTCTCCGCATGATAGGCCAGGGCATGCACGGCTTCGTGGAGAACAAGGAGCTGGTCATCCCCGACCTCGACAAGGCACTGCGCGAGCCGACGGACAAGCGCATCTTCGTCATCTCCAAGGCCTTCCGTGCGGGCTATACCGTAGACCAGGTGCACGAACTCACCAAGATAGACCGCTGGTTTCTGGAGAAACTGATGAACATCATGCAGACCTCCAAGGAACTCCACGCCTGGGGGGCCAACCACAAGCAATTGATGGACCTGCCGGACACCCTATTATATAGGGCCAAACGCCAGGGATTTACCGACTTCCAGATAGCCCGCGCCATCGGCATGGAGCAGGACGAGGACATCGAACAGGCCAGCCTGGAGATACGTCGCCACCGGAAGAGCCGCGGCATCCTGCCCGTGGTGAAGCAGATAGATACCTTGGCCGCCGAGTATCCCGCGCAGACCAACTACCTCTACCTGACCTATAGCGGGACGGAAAACGACGTGCATTATCTGGGCGACCGCAAGAGCATCGTCGTGCTCGGCTCGGGCGCCTACCGCATAGGCTCGTCCGTCGAATTCGACTGGTGCGGCGTGCAGGCGTTGAACACCATCCGCAAGGAGGGTTATCGCAGCGTGATGATCAACTACAATCCAGAGACTGTCTCCACTGACTACGATATGTGTGACCGCCTCTACTTCGACGAGTTGACTTTTGAGCGCGTGATGGATATCCTCGAACTGGAGAACCCGCACGGCGTCATCGTGTCCACGGGCGGCCAGATACCCAACAACTTGGCCATGCGTCTGGATGCCCAACGCGTCCCCATCCTGGGCACCTCGGCGCGGAGCATCGACAATGCCGAGGACCGCGACAAGTTCTCCGCCATGCTGGACCGCATCGGTGTGGACCAGCCCGAATGGAGTGCCTTGACTTCTATGGAAGACATCAATGCCTTTGTGGAAAAAGTGGGTTTCCCCGTCCTGGTACGTCCCAGCTACGTGCTGTCCGGTGCAGCTATGAATGTCTGCTCCAACCAAGAAGAACTGGAGCGTTTCCTACAACTCGCGGCCAATGTCAGCCAGAAGCACCCCGTGGTGGTAAGCCAGTTCATCGAGCACGCCAAGGAGGTGGAAATGGATGCCGTGGCAAAGGATGGAGAAATCATTGCCTACGCCATCTCCGAGCATATCGAGTTTGCCGGAGTGCATTCGGGCGACGCTACCATCCAATTCCCGCCACAGAAGCTGTATGTGGAGACCGTACGTCGCATCAAGCGTATCAGCCGTGAGATAGCAAGAGAGCTGAAGATTTCTGGCCCGTTCAACATCCAATTCCTGGCCAGGGATAACGATATCAAGGTCATCGAGTGCAACCTACGCGCCTCCCGTTCATTCCCCTTCGTGAGCAAGGTACTGAAAATCAATCTTATCGAGCTGGCCACTCAGGTAATGCTGGGTATCCCCGTGGAGAAGCCGGACAAGAACCTGTTCGACCTCGACTATGTAGGCATTAAGGCTTCGCAATTCTCCTTCAACCGCCTTCAGAAGGCCGACCCTGTGCTTGGCGTGGATATGGCTTCTACTGGCGAGGTGGGTTGCCTGGGCGATGACACCAATTGCGCCATCCTCAAGGCAATGCTCTCCGTGGGCTATCGCATCCCGGAGAAGAGTGTCCTCCTCTCTACGGGTGGACCCAAGCAGAAAGTGGAAATGCTTCAGGCGGCACGTCAGCTTCAGAAGAAGGGGTATAAGATTTATGCTACGGGCGGTTCGTCCAAATTCCTCACGGAGAACGGTGTAGAGAACACCCGCGTCTATTGGCCGAGCGAGGAGGGCCAGCCTCAAGCACTCGACATGCTTCACCGCAAGGAGATAGACATGGTGGTGAACATCCCCAAGAACCTCACCTCGGGCGAGCTGACCAATGGCTACAAGATACGCCGTGCGGCCATCGACCTGAACATCCCATTGATTACTAATGCACGCCTGGCCAGTGCCTTCATCAATGCCTTCTGCACGATGTCTGTCGACGACCTGCAAATCAAGTCTTGGGCGGAATACAAATAGGGCAAAGCCCGCTAACTTATCATTTAATTAAAACGGGGCTTCCTGACCATGAAAAGGAAGTCCCGTTTTCTCTTTTGTATTCCTTTGGATTTTCTTACATTTGCAGGAACTAAATTAACCTCTCTCAATTATGGCCAAACAAGAAATTACCTGCGAGGATATCCTGAAAGAGCTGAAGGCCAAGCATTATGCCC
>JAHLFO010000011.1 GCA_018883785.1 Candidatus Bacteroides intestinipullorum | reverse complement strand
GTCATTTGTCGGCCAGCAGCGGCGATTCTACTTCGTGCTCGCAGGTCAGATTCCACGTGTCGCTCTCGTCATCGTAGGCGTAAGTCTGGTAGGTGAAGCCCAGGGCATCGGGCGTGTAGACGGCGCGTTCGCGCAGGTCGGTGTAGGCTTGTTCCTCTGCATCCCAGCGGGCGCATTCGATGGTGACGGTGGCATCGGCGGCGTAGGCGTAGTGCAGGGCGTAGGCGGGGCGGTAGTCTTGGAGGTTTGCATCCCAGCGCAGGACCTCGCGGGCCAGGAGGCGGTGGGCGTCGTCGTAGGTGCAGCGGTATTTCAGGTGGTGGCGCAGGTAGCGGCCGTTGTCCGTCTTGCGGTAGATGTACTGGGTCTCGACGCCGGTGCTGTCAGCGGGTTCGGAGTTGTAGGCAAAATCATTCGTGGGTGCAGTGGCAAACGCGAGGTTGATACCCATGTTGACAATCACGATCAAAGACATTACTAAGCATTTCATAATTCTTGCAGTTTTAAAGGGTTTATACATATTGTTATTTGTTTCTGTCCTTTTGACACTGCAAAGATAGGGTGGGGCGGGGAGGCGTTGGGTTAAGGTTAGGTTAATGTTAGGTTAATGAAGAATGAGGAATGAAGAATGAGTTAGCCGATGCCACGCGCCAATTCTTCATTCTTCATTTTTAGTTCTTCATTATTAAAGTTTCAGCACGACGCGGTCGCCCAGCCTTTTGGCCATTACGCTCTGCACCTGGCGCAGCTCGTTGTAGCGCGTCAGGACGGCGGTGCAGCGGTCGTTGTCGGCCAGCACGGCGGGGTCTTGCAGGGCGCGCATGAGGTGGGTCATCTCTTCGGTGACGATGGCATACTTGAAGTTAATCATCAGGAGGGGCACCAGTTCGTAGAGGCGCTCCTCGTCGGTGACGATGTGCTGGTTCTTGTAGTGGTACTTGCTCAGCTGGTAGCGGTCGCTCACCAGCTCGGCGCTGAGCTGGCTGATGGTGGGGTCGGGGTGGTTGAGGAAGTAGTGCTCGGCGCGGAAGCCTTCGGTGTGGATGCGCTCGGCTGCCTCCTGCAGCATCCGGCGGTGCAGGGGGTTGTGGAAGGCCAGCTCGTCTTGTTGCAGGTCTTGGACGATGTATTCGGTGACAGTGACGGGCACTTCGTGGCCTTCGTCGTCGGGCACGTTGCACATGACGCGCTCGCCGTAGCGCACCACCATCTGGAGGATGAGTCGTTCGTAACGGTAGAACTCGCGGCCTTCCTTGTCTTCCTGGGGGATGAAGGAGGCGTAGTCATCGGCAGGCTGCGGGGCGGGAGCAGGGACATCTTCTTCGGCAGGAGGAGGCGGGGCGTCGTTGGGTGCGGCTTCTCCACCCTGGCCGGCGGCACGTGCCTGTGCCTGACGGCGTTCGCGCTCGCGCTGTTCGGCACGTTGCTCGGCCTGCTTCTCGCGGCGTTTGGCCACTTCGCTGACCAGCAGCTTGTCCTCCACGTGCAGCAGTTGGGCGCACTCCTTGATATATACGTCGCGCACGATGGCTTCGGGGATGACGGCGATGCTCTGCACCAGGCTGCCGATGAGTTCGGCCCGCTTGATGGGGTCGCGGCCCGCGTCTTCCAGCAGGAGGTTGGTCTTGAAGCGGATGAAGTCCGTCTCGTGCTCGCGGATGAAGTCCTGAAACTCGGTGGAGTTGTGCTTGCGGGCAAAGGAGTCGGGGTCGTCGCCGTCGGGCAGGAGGCAGACTTTGATGTTCATGCCTTCTTCCAGCAGCATGTCGATGCCGCGCAGCGAGGCCTTGATGCCGGCGGCGTCGCCGTCGTAGAGCACGGTGAGGTTGTTGGTGAAGCGGTGTATCAGCTTGATTTGGTGGGTGGTCAGGGCGGTGCCCGACGAGGCGACTACATTCTCCACGCCGCTCTGGTGCATGGAGATGACATCCGTGTAGCCTTCCACCAGGAAGCAGCGGTCTTGCTTCACGATGGCCTGCTTGGCCTGGTAGATGCCATAGAGTTCGTTGCTTTTGTGGTAAATCTCCGACTCGGGCGAGTTGACGTACTTCACCTTCACGCCCTTGGTGGCGGCGGCCAGCACACGTCCGCCGAAGGCCACCACCTTGCCGCTGAGCGTATGGATGGGGAAGATGACGCGGCCCCAGAATCGGTCGCGCAGGCGGTGGTCGTCCGTCTCGTAGCAGAGGCCGGTCTTGACGAGGAAGTCTTTCTGGTAGCCTTTGGCCAGGGCCTCCTTGGCGAAGGCATCGTGGCTCTCGGTGCAGTAACCCAGTTGGAACTTCTCGATGATGTCGTCGCGGAAGCCACGGCTGCGCAGGTAGGCCATGCCGATGTTGCGCCCCTCGTCCGTGTCGCGCAGGGTGTGGCGGAAGTAGTCGCAGGCAAACTGGTTGACGACGAAGAGGCTGTCGCGTTCGGTCTGTGCGGCCTTCTCTTCGGCGGTCTGTTCGCGTTCCTGGATTTCGATGTGGTACTTCTTGGCCAGGAAGCGCAGGGCGTCGGGGTAGGACAGTTGCTCGTGCAGCATGATGAAGTGCACGGGGTTGCCCCCCTTGCCACAGGCGAAGCACTTGCAGAGGTTCTTGGCGGGCGAGACGTAGAACGACGGCGTCTTGTCGTCGTGGAAAGGGCACAGGCCCACATAGTTCACCCCGCGCTTGCGCAGGGTGACAAAGTCGGACACGACGTCGTAGATTTGCGCCGCGTCCATGATGCGGTCGATGGTGGAGTGGTCAATCATTTACGACTGAGTTTGCTGAAGAAATTCTGCCGGAGTCAGCACGGGTAACTCGGCGAAGGAGAAATGCTTGCGGTTTCGGGTGATGATGGCTTCGCAGCCGCAGGCTTTGGCGCATTCGTATTGTAAGACATCCTCGAAATCGTTGGCCGGACGAGCCAAGGCATTTGTGAATTGCGTCTGGTCCATAGGCAGTATTTCCAGCATGTCCGACAGGTCGGAGAGTATGCCGTATAATTCGCCCTGCGTATGCCCTTTGCGGACGACATAGGCTGTGTTGGCCATTATCAGGAAAGAAACAGCGAGCTCTATCTGTTTGTCTTCGGCCAATTGCAGGATGTCGGTGGCATCGTCTGCGCCTTCGCGCTCCAGGATGAAGTCGAGGATGACGTTTGTATCAAGAAATAGCTTTGTCATTTGTTGAGTAGATAAGAAAGCCGTTCATCTTCTTCGATTTGTTGGCGGGTAATGCCTTTGCCCACGCCGCGGAGCCGTTGGATGCGGGGAGAATACGTGGATTGACGGGAGTTCGGGACAGAGTCTTCTTTCTCCCTTTCATACAATGATACACCGATTACCCCTTTCAGCATCTCGATGGCCTTCTGGATGTTGGAGGTAAACGAACCTTCTTCTAAAGTAACGATTAACTGTGTCATAAACCTATCCTTTTTTGGGTGTGCAAGCAAAGGTAGTGATGTTTCTTGAAACAGCCAACACAGAGAAGGCATTTCCCTGTGTTGCTGTGGCCATTTTATCTTTATTTTATCTTCCCTCGAATCTTCGTCAGATACTTCTTCATCCCCTCGGCATCGCGGTTGGTGATAATCTCCAGCAATTGCTTCAGCTCCAGGCGGACGTTCTCCACCTGGGCGGGGGTGCGGGGGTTGAACAGGATTTCCTGCAAGAGGTAGTCGTCCTCCGAGAGCAGGCCGCGGGCGATGGCCATGTGCTTCTTGAACGTCGTGCCGGGCGCCTCCTGGTGCTTCATGACGGCGGCGAAGACGAAGGTGGAGACGAAGGGGATGGAGAGGGAGTAGGCCACGGTCTCGTCGTGCTCGTCGAAGGTGTACTCGAAGATGTTGAGCTTGAGCTGCTGGTAGAGGTCCTTGAAGAAGATGCGGCCCAAGTGGTCGCCCTCGGTGATGATGATGGCGTTCTCGTTGCTCAGGTTGCTGAGGCTGGCGAAGGTGGGGCCGAACATCGGGTGGGTGGAGACGTAGCGGAATCCGCTCTCGGTGTAGAACTTCTTCAGTCCGGTCTTGACGGAGGCGATGTCGCTGATGATGCAGTCCTTGGGCAGGACGGGCAGCACCTGACGGAAGGCGTCGAGGGTATATTTCACCGTGACGGCGTTGATGACCAGCTCCGGCTCGAACTCCTTGATTTCGTCCAGCGTGGTGAAGCGGTAGGTGTTGTAGACGAAGCGCAACTGGTGCGGGTTGGTGTCGTAGACGGCGGTCTCGTGTTGAAAACTCAGTATGTCGGTGAAGAAGGAGCCCATCTTGCCGGCTCCCAATATTAATATTCGCATAGTTTAATGAAGAATGGGTTTAATGAAGAATGATGAATGAAGAATGAAGAATGGGCGCGTGGCGATGCGACACTTTCCATACCGCGCGCAGCCAAATTCTTCATTCTTCATTTTTCGTTCTTCATTTATTAATGATTTCCATCTGCTGCCGCACGCTTTCTTCGTGTACAGCCTCGAAGATTTTCTTGACGCACTCGGCATCGATACCGCAGAGTGAGGCTTGCGAGCCGCGCTTGTCCAGTATTTCGTTGTAACGGCCCGTCTGGAGGATGGTCATGTCATGCTCTTTCTTATAGGTGCCGATTTCGCGGGCGATGCGCATGCGCTTGGCCAGGGTCTGGATGATTTCGTTGTCGCACTCGTCTATCTGCTTGCGCAGCTCGGAGAGGTTCTCGGTGGTCTGCGTCTCGCTGCGGATGACGAGGAGGTTGAGGATATAGTCCAGCACGTCGGGCGTCACCTGCTGCGAGGCGTCACTCCAGGCCTGGTCGGGGTTGCAGTGGCTCTCGATGATGAGGCCGTCGAAGCCCAGGTCCATGGCCTGCTGGCACAGCGGGGCGATGAGCTCGCGCTTGCCGCCGATGTGGCTCGGGTCGCAGATGATGGGCAGTTGCGGGATGCGGCGGCGCAGCTCGATGGGGATGTGCCACTGCGGCAGGTTGCGGTAGATCTTCTTCTCGTAGCTGGAGAAGCCGCGGTGGATGGCGGCAAGCCTTTTCAATCCGGCCTGGTTGATGCGCTCCAGGGCGCCTATCCACAGCTCGAGGTCGGGGTTGACGGGGTTTTTGACCAGCACGGGGATGTCCACGCCCTTCAGCGCGTCGGCTATCTCCTGCACGGCAAAGGGGTTGGCCGTCGTCCGCGCGCCTATCCACAGCAGGTCGATGCCCGCCTTGAGGCATTCGTAGACGTGCTTGGCGGTGGCCACTTCGGTGCAGACGTACATGCCCGTCTCCTGCTTCACCTGCTTGAGCCAGGCCAGGCCCTCGACGCCGATGCCTTCGAAGCCGCCGGGCTTGGTGCGCGGTTTCCAGATGCCGGCGCGGAATATCCGGAGGCCTTTGTCGGCCAGTTGGCGGGCGGTGTTCATCACTTGCTCTTCGGTCTCGGCGCTGCATGGGCCGGCGATGACCAGCGGGCGTTCTTCGGGGACGCCGGGTAGCTTGATGGGTTCGAGTTGGAGTTCCATAATCGTTAGGTTTTTATTGGTTTTGTAATTCTTTGTTATCTCAATGTAAATGCGACGTGTTGTCGTTAAAAATGCGACGTGTTGTTGTCAAAAATGCGTCGGGTCGCGTTTTCAACGCCGTCGGGTCGCGTTTTCAACGCCGTCAGGTCGCGTTTTCAACGCCGTCGGGTCGCAGTTTCAGCGGCGTCGGGTCGTGTTTTCAGAAGGCCTGGCGGATGCGTTCCAACGCCTCGCGCAGCCGCTCGTCCTTGCAGCAGAGCGAGATGCGGATGTACCGCGCGCCGTTCGTGCCGAAGATGAAGCCGGGGGTCAGGAAGACGCGGGCCTCGTGCAGCACGCGCTCGGTCAGTTCCTCCACATTATTATATATGTCGGGGATACGGCCCCAGAGGAACATGCCGGCCTGCCGCGGGTCGAACGTGCAGCCCAGGGCGTGCATGATGTCCTCGGCCAGGGCTCGGCGGCGGCGGTAGTTGGCATTGTTGCCGTCATACCAATCCTGCTCCGCCTCAAGGGCAGTGGCAGCAGCCAACTGCATGGCACGGAACATGCCGCTGTCTATGTTGCTCTTCACCTTCAGGACCCACTGGACGAACTGCGCGTTCGAGGCGAGCATGCCGATACGCCAGCCGGGCATGTTGTGACTTTTACTCATAGAGTTGAACTCGATACAGCACTCCTTGGCACCGGGCACAGTGAGGATACTCAGGGGATGGTCGTTGAGGATGAAGCTGTA
>JAHLFO010000093.1 GCA_018883785.1 Candidatus Bacteroides intestinipullorum | reverse complement strand
CACAGTGTACATTGGACTTTCACTATATATGAGTTTGGTCACCCATAATATAAGGAACAATTCAATTTGTACGCTGTGCTTTAACATTTTGATACGATTTTAAGAGAATGAAATAAGTTTAAATCACTTCGGAAACGATTTGAACGTGAAATGTATCAAAATGCCGGTGCATTTGTCCGCAATACTGGCGCACGCATTATAATTATGGACAATAGCGAGCAAGGCTTCCATCGTTTGAATGAAGATTGGTCTCAATTCTATAATCCTCTGGAAAAATAGTACAATGGAATCAGTATAAGACACCAGCAAGAAAGAAGGCGAAAATAGGATTTGCGTGAGATATGGAATGACATTTTCTATCTCGTGAAGACGTGTTGTCAATGGCGCATGCTTCCTTCCCGTTTTGCCCCTTGGGAACTGGTTTACGACTATTACCATAAATGTTTCTCCTTGGGCGAATTAGATTTGCTGTTGAACAACTTACGTGAAAAAGTACGTAGCTGGAAGGGGGTAAGGACTTTGGATATAATAAGGAGGAAAGTTGGCTATCCTTGGCGTGGAATGCCGAAAACTCGTTATCTTTGTCCCCGGTAACGATCAAGGATGCTTATCAGAAGTAGAAATATGATGTGCAAGAACGGGGTGCCCCTGCTGTTCCTTCTCTTGCTGCTCCTCTTCGCCGCCTGCCGCCCTGCACGCTATCCGCAGGTGCTCCAGGAGGCGGACAGCCTGGCATCGGCCTGCCCGGACAGTGCCGTGGCCTTGCTGCACGGCCTTCGTGCGGAGATGGCGGAGGAGCGCCGGGCGGTGCAGATGTACTACCGCTTGTTGTGCATCAAGGCGCAGGACAAGGCTTACATTCCCCACACGTCGGACAGTGCCGTCCTGTCCGTGCTGCATTATTATGAAGAGCGCAAGGACCGCCGCCACCTGCCGGAAGCTTATTACTATGCAGGCCGGGTGTGTCGTGACTTGGGCGACGCGCCACAGGCGTTGGACTACTTCGGCAAGGCATTGGACGTGATGCCGCAGGATGGGATGCTGCCCCTGCGCGGCAAGGTGCTGTCGCAGATGGGGACGTTGTTCTACCGGCAATCCATGTATCCTGAGGCGTTGGAGATGTATAAGAAGAGTTTGGCTTGCGATTCGGCGAGAGGAGATACCGCAGGAATAATTGCTGACTGGGTGAACATGGGTTTAACTTATAAATGTTTGGAAAAGCCGGACAGTATGCGGATATATTGTTTATTAGCCTATCGCCTTAATCGCAATATGAAGCTGCCATTCTATTCCGGAGACATAGCAGGTAGGTTATCTTGGGCGTACCTGAGCGAACAGAAATATGATTCGGCCAAACTTTTCTTGCAAGAAGCTTTGCAAAGTGCAAACAATAAGAATGGGGACGCGCTTTATATTACAGCTGGAATTCTTTATCAAACATTAGGGCAGGCTGATTCTGCTGCTTGGTACTACCAACGCCTGCTCCATGCAAAATCTATTTATGCTAAACGAGTAGCGTACGGTAACCTTGCCCAACTGGCTTTGGAGCAAAATAACCTGAGAAAGGCACTGAATTATTTGCATAACCACAATCTGTATGCAGACTCCATACAAAAAGTGACGGATACGGAGGGCATCCGCCGGATGCACACGCTTTATAACTACCAATTGCGCGAAAAAGAAAACCACCGTTTGAAGTCTATTAATGAGAAGAATATACATTATATAATATATCTCTCCATCGGCATCATTTTTTTGTTGGCCATAACTATATATTATTTCAGAAAACGGAGAAAGATATGGAATTCACGGATACTGGCCATTGCGCAAATTAAGGATGAAATCTATCAACGAAGCAGGCAGTGTATCCATGACAATGAGCTAAAAATACAAGAACTGAATATTCTCTTGCAAGATAAGGCGCGTAATCTGGAAGAAAGCGAGGCTACCTGCCAATTATTGAAAAGACAAATCAGAATACTCCAGAATACCAATCAGCAAATAAGGTTGGAAGAAGACAGTCAAGCATCGGCCGAGTGTCTCCTTTTTCATTCGGACATTTACAAACATTTCAAGCAACATTCGAATGCGAATGATGGCAAGTCACATCTGACGCAACAAGACTGGGAGGCACTACAAGCACAGGTAGATCAATGCTATAACGGCTTTACATCAAAACTCAATGCTTTGCATTCGTTGGATAACCGCGAACTGCACATCTGCTTGCTTATCAAATTGAGATTTTCCTATACCGACATCGGTAAATTGGTAAATTTATCTCTGAGTGGGGTTAATTCAGTGCGCAGCAGGTTGTATACGAAAGTTTTCGGCATCAAAGGAAGTGCCAAAGACTGGGATGCCTTTATACTCTCGTTATAAGCCTCTTATCTCCCATTTGCGCAGTTTTTGCGAAGTAGTGTATCGTGTATCAAAAGTGTACCAAATAGTGTGCAAACGCATTTGCGAAGTTTTTGCGCAGTAGAATCCCAACCTTTTATGGGATTTATGGCTTTCTTTGCGCCATAAAACTTGTTGCCATGACTTTAAGAAGTTTGTTTTTACCCATCTGCTTGCTGTGCGTCACCCTATGCGCATACGGCCAAACATTTACTGTTTCCGGGCGGGTAATCAACCCGGACAGCATCCCGCTGAGTGATGTGAGCGTGGTGATGCAGCGGTTGGATTCCACATACGTCAGCACTACGATTACCGATGAGCAAGGCGTGTTCCGCCTGTATTCCCCTGAAAACGGTTACCGGTTGTTGTTCAGCCACCTGAATTATTCCACCGTCGTAATTGAGGGAAATTCCGCAAAGGTAGGCACTGTGTTGATGAAACCCTACACACAACAGTTGCAGGAAGTGACCGTCAGTGCCGAACGCCCCTTGGTGAAGGTGGAGAACGGCAACTTGAACTATGACCTGAAAGTGCTGATGGGAGACCGCATTTTTGACAACGCTTTCGACGTGCTGAAAGAAATTCCATTGGTCAAGGGCGACCAAAATTCACTGGACATCGCAGGCAGCATGGGAGGAACCTCCATCATCATCAACGGACGCCCGTCCAACATGTCGCTCAGTCAGTTGTATACTTACTTGAAGTCATTGCCTGCCGAGAAATTGGAAAAGGCAGAACTGACCTACAATGCCCCTCCCCAATGGCATGTGCGGGGCGCGGCCATCAATGTCATCATCAAAAAAAGCGAAAAATATGAGGTGCAGGGGCAGGTGCAAGGTTCATGGACTCATCAGCATGTCAATACCTATACCGGTGTGGGCAGTTTGTTTGTTTCCAACAAGACCTATTCGTATGACGTGATCTACAACTACCAGGATTCCCGGTCTGCCAGCCAGGTCAACACCGATGGACGGCATACGATAGGAAACGAAGTGTATGACATCCACTCGGTTGCCCATTGGCGGAACAAAGCCCAAAATCACAACCTGTTCGGCAATTTCAATTACAATGCTCCTAAGAACAACAACATCGGCATCAGTTATTACGGGCAATTCTCGCCGAAAGTACGTAACAGGTCATTTACGGAAAACAACCTGTTCTCGGATGCGCTTTCCATGGATGCGGGCAACAACTACCTGCATGATGTACGCCTGAGTTATGATGCGCCTTTCGGATTGCGTATCAGCGGGGAATACACGCACTACAACAGCGACCGCCGACAAGATATGCAGTATTTCCGTAAGGATGGAAATACCGAAGATGCTTTCCAGTACGACAGGAATCAACGCCTCCAGCAGTATCTGGTCACGGCGGACATGAGTCACAAGCTACCTAAAGGATGGAACCTCAGTTACGGTGGGCAATACAAGCATACGAGGAGCAAAAACGGTCAAGACTATGATGTTCATTCGGGACAAACGGGAGACAGTTATCAAACTTATTCTACCATGAATGAAGATATGGCAAGCATGTACGTGGGTGCAGGAAAATCTTTCCTGGACGGCAAATTATATGCCTTCGCGTCCTTGACGGGAGAGTATTACCGGATTAACGACTATGAGCATTATGACCTGATTCCGAACGCAAGCCTCACGTACAGGATCCATCCCAAGCACATCGTGCAATTGGTTTATTACACGTATAGGAATTATCCTGCTTATTGGCAACGGCAGGACTATGTCACCCATCAGGACGAATACACCACCTCATACGGGAATCCGCTTTTGCGCCCTGCCCAAAGGCACATGGCCAATTTCGTCTATGTATTGAACAACAAATATGTGCTGCAAATAAGCTATTTCAAAGTCAAAGATTTCTTTATTGCGCAAAGTTACCAGTCGCCGGATGAATTGCAGATGATCAACCAGACCATCAATACAGATTATTCTTCGAGTCTTTTGTTTTCTCTGAGTGTACCCGTCAGTGTCGGAAAGAAGTTTACCAGCAACCTGAATGCCACACTATATCAGGAACATTACAAAGCAGGGCAATGGTTTGACTTGTCGTTTAACCGTAAAAAATGGGCCGGGTTGTTCAGCGCAAACAATACACTCATCGTGTCGCAGGAGCCTGATATTTCCATCAATGCCACGGCTTTTTATCGGACACCTACCATACAAGGCATTTGGGACTTGAGTCAGAACTGGGGCGTGGATGCAGGCATTAAGTGGCGTTTTGCGAAGGACAAGGCCATACTGAGCCTGCAATGTTATGACATCTTTGAGAAGGCTTATCCTACAGTCAAGGTGCGTTATGCCACTCAATGGCAGGACATGGATGATCGGAAATACAGAAGAAGCATCATGTTGAGCTTCACATACAAGTTCAACAACTACAAGGAAAAGAGACGCCGGAGCGTGGATACCTCCCGTTTCGGCACCAATTGATGCAGCCAAAACCGGTGCAAAAGACATATTGGATAAATGACCAGGTATCCAATAAGAAATAGCCAAGTATCCTTGCTTCTATGCGGATGAAAGCAAGGATGCGAAAAACACGAACGCCCGGCAGCGCACCTCCTCTTGTGTACCTCCGGGCGTTCGTGCTTCTTGTTTCCGCCTTTGGCGGACAATTCCTTTTATTCCAACTCCAGCTCAGCTCCGGGTTTGAACTTCACCACCTTCTTGGCGGGGATTTCGATGGGCTGCTTGGTGGAGGGGTTGATGCCCGTGCGACCGGCACGCTCGGACACGGAGAATGTGCCGAAGCCTACCAAAGCTACTTTGTCACCCTCTTTCATGGCGTTTGTCACGACCGAGATAAAAGCGTCCAACGCCTTCTTGGCGTCTGTCTTCGACAAGCCGGATTCGGCTGCCATGGCATTGATCAATTCAGACTTATTCATACTGTTTAGCTATTAATGATATTAAATAATGTAACCACTCTCTCCCCCGCATGGAAGCCAACGGAATCCTGAAAAGGGGTGTTCAAACTCGATTTTGACACGTTCCCCTTTGGACGGTGCGACAAAAATAGGGCAATAAATCTGAATATCAAATAAAAACACGAAAAAAACAGCCCGAAAAACCTGTTTTTGTAGGAATACGGGGCATTTTTCTGCCGTAGAACAGAATTTATTCGTACTTTTGCGACGGAAATGCCGCCTGAGGGTTTCTGGCGGCATCCCGCATACGTAAACACGCTTTTAATTTTATGAACCTACTACCGACCGTCACTAAAAATCTGCTGATCATCAATGTGCTGATGTACCTGGGCATGCTTGTGGCCGAACGCTACGGCTTTGACTTGGGCGACTATCTGGGCCTGCACTTCATTCTTTCCGACCGATTCAATGCGGCGCAGCTTTTCACCTACATGTTCATGCACGGAGGATTCATGCACGTGTTTTTCAACATGTTTGCCGTGTGGATGTTCGGACGCATCCTGGAGCAAGTATGGGGCCCGAAGCGTTTCCTGGCCTACTACCTGATTTGCGGCATCGGGGCGGGTATCATGCAGGAAATCGTGACCGGCATACATTACTATACCTTGCAATCGGGTTTGTCGCCCGAAGCCGTGGAGGCGGTGATGAACGAGGGTGCCCAGGCGTTGCAGAACAACATGAACTATGTGGATTCCGCTATGGCCAATCTGAATCTGGTGCTGAACAGCAGCACGGTGGGCGCCTCGGGAGCCGTTTATGGCATTCTGTTGGCCTTCGGCGTGCTGTTTCCCAACGAGCGGATGTTCATCTTCCCCATTCCCTTCCCCATCAAGGCCAAGTGGTTTGTCATCGGCTATGCAGTTATCGAGCTGTATGCCGGCCTGGCCAACAATCCGGCGGACAACGTGGCGCACTTTGCCCACCTGGGAGGCATGATTTTTGGTTTCTTCCTGATTATGTATTGGAAAAAGAACAACAGAGGCAATGGCTACTATTATAACTGACTTGAAAAACAACTTTCGTCGGGGGAATATCCATATCCGCCTGATCTATATCAACACTGCCGTCTTCCTGGTGGTGGCGTTGACCGGCATCGTGCTGCGGCTTTTCAACTGGCCTTCGGCGAGCTTCGTCCAATGGTTCGAGATGCCGGCCTCTTTGCCGAACTTTGTCGTGCAGCCGTGGGCGATACTGACCTACATGTTCTTGCACGCCGACTTGTTGCACCTCTTGTTCAACATGCTCTGGCTCTTCTGGTTTGGCGACCTGTTCCTGCGCTTCTTCTCGGCCAGGCACCTGCGAGGGGTGTATTTGTTGGGCGGCATCTGTGGCGGATTGCTCTACCTGCTGGCCTACAATGTGTTTCCTTATTTTCGTCCGGTGGCGGATTATTCGTTCCTGTTGGGTGCCTCGGCTTCCGTCTTGGCCATCGTGGCGGCTGCGGCCTACCGGGAGCCTAATTATCCCATCAGCTTGTTGCTCTTCGGCAGCATCCGGCTGAAGTATCTGGCGTTGATTGTCATCGGCATGGATGTGCTCTTCCTGACGTCCGACAATGCCGGCGGGCACATTGCCCATCTGGGCGGCGCATTGGCCGGGCTATGGTTTGCAGCCCGGCTGAGCAGGGGGACTGACCTGACGCGCTGGATCAATTGGCTGGCCGACCGCGTGACGGGCATTTTCCGTCCACGTCCGCGGAAACCCAAGATGAAGGTGAACTATGGCGCCAATGCCGACCGCCGGAAAGACTATGATTACAATGCCCGCAAGAAGGCACAGTCCGACGAGATAGACCGTATCCTGGACAAGCTGAAAAAATCGGGCTACGAGAGCCTGACTGCGGAGGAAAAACGAAGCCTGTTTGACGCAAGCAAACGGTGAGGGCAACGGCATGAGACACTTAGGCAGATTGGTCATCGGGTTGCTGGGAGCCGTCAACTTTCTTTTCGCCGCCCTCTTGCTGGGTACCGCCTACAGCCCCTACCTCCAGCCGACAGAGCATCCTGTGCTGTCCTGCCTGGGACTGGCTTTCCCTATCTTCCTGTTGATAAACATAGGGTTCCTGCTCTTCTGGCTCATCATCCAGCAATACAAGTGCGCCCTGCTGCCGCTGGTGGGTTTCCTGCTGTGCATCCCGCAGATACAGACATATTGTCCCGTCAACTTCGGGGCAGACGACCCGCCGGAGGAAGGCTTGAAGCTCATTTCCTACAATATCATGGGATTCGGCGACCGCCCTGTCGGGAAGGGGCCGGAAAACGAAATCCTGGTTTACCTGAAGGACAGCGGAGCCGACATCCTTTGCCTGCAAGAATACGCTACGAAGAGGACCTCCCGGCATCCCTCGCAACGGGACGTGGACAAAGCCTTGTCCGCCTATCCCTATCGCCGCATAGACACCGTGGGCAAAGACCGCGTCAACAGCATTGCCTGCTACTCCAAGTTGCCCATCCTCTCTGCCCATCCTTTAGACTATGCCAGCTCTGCCAACGGCACGATGGTCTACGAACTGGCGTGGGGCAACGACACCCTGTTGCTCATCAACAACCATCTGGAGTCCAACAAGCTGACCCAGGCGGACAAGGAAGTCTACGAAGACCTGCTGAATGACCCGGAGAAAGAAAAAGTGAAGTCGGGCGCCCGCCTTCTGCTCCATAAATTGGCCGAAGCCTCTGCCATCCGCGCTCCCCAGGCGGATGCCATCGCGCGGGAAATTGCCCGCTCGCCCCATCGCTACATCGTTGCGTGTGGTGACTTCAACGATTCGCCCATCTCTTACACCCACCGCGTCATTGCCGCGCAGATGGAAGACGCCTTCACTCAGTCGGGCTGTGGGCTGGGCATATCCTACCATCGCAACAAATTCTATTTCCGCATAGACCACATCCTGAACAGTCCCGGCCTGCGGGCCTGTCGTTGCAAGGTGAACCGGCAGGTCAAGGCTTCGGACCATTATCCTGTGGAATGCCACATCGTGCGTGAAAGGTAAAAAATAATGTGTCAACGACTTAGTTTTGTGAAAAAAAACCTATATTTGCAGCCTTGTAGACAGCAGAAAACAATTAAATAAGTAATCATAATAAACTAACAGAAACATGCAAAACAAAGGATTTGTAAGGGTTTTTGCGGTATTGCTTACACTGGTGTGTCTGTTCTACCTGTCCTTCTCTTTTGTGACTCGCCATTATACCAATAAGGCGAAGGAGTATGCAAAAGGAGATGTGCAGTTGGAACAGGACTACTTGGACTCATTGGCCAACGAAAAGGTGTATTTCGGCAACTGGACCCTGAAAGATTGTCGTGAGATGGAAATCAGTTTAGGTTTGGACCTGAAGGGTGGTATGAACGTCATCCTCGAGGTTTCGGTGCCCGATGTCATCAAGGTATTGGCCGACAACAAACCGGACGAAGCATTCAACCAAGCCTTGGCCAACGCCGCCCAGCAGGCAAAGACCAGTCAGGAAGACGTGATTACCCTGTTCATCCGGGAGTATCACAAACTGGCACCCGACGCCTCGCTGGCCAGCCTGTTTGCCACCCAGCAGCTGAAAGACAAAGTCAACCAACAATCCCCTGATGCGGAAGTGGAGAAGGTGCTGCGCGCAGAAGTCGATGCCGCCATCGCCAACTCGTACAATGTGCTCCGCACCCGTATCGACCGCTTCGGCGTGGTTCAGCCCAATATCCAGAGCTTGTCCGACAACCTAGGTCGCATCATGGTGGAGCTGCCGGGCATCAAGGAGCCTGAACGTGTAAGAAAATTACTTCAAGGCTCTGCCAATCTGGAATTCTGGGAAACTTACAACGCCAAAGACATCGTACCCTATTTGCAAGCCGCTGACAGCAAGCTGCACAACCTCCTGAGCATGGAGGAAGGCAACGGAGAGGCTCAAAAAGACTCTACCGCTACCGCAGTGAAAGAGGAAAAGACCGTCAGCACGGCAGACAGCCTTGCCGCTGTCCTGAAGGGTGAGACCGCCAACACGGAAGCCGACCTGGAAGCCTTCAAGAAGCAGAACCCGCTGCTGGCCATCCTGCAAATGAATCCCAGCGCACAAAGCCCTATCGTCGGTTTTGCCAACTACAAAGACACGGCTGAAATCAATCGCTACCTGGCCATGCCGGAAATCATGGCCGAGTTCCCGAAGGATGTCCGTCTGAAGTGGGGCGTTTCTCCCTCGGACTACGACCCGAAGAAGCAAACCTTTGAATTGTATGCCATCCGCTCTACGCAGCGCGACGGACGCGCACCCTTGGAGGGCGACGTCATCTCCAGCGCCATCGATGACTATGACCAATATGGCAAGCCTTGCGTCAACATGACCATGAACAACGATGGTGCACGCCGTTGGGCGCAGTTGACCAAGCAGAACATCGGCCGCTCCATCGCCATCGTGCTGGACGGTTATGTATATTCCGCCCCGACTGTACAAAACGAAATTACCGGTGGAAGTTCGGTTATCACGGGTACTTTCACGCCTGACCAGACGAAAGACTTGGCCAACGTGTTGCGTTCCGGTAAGATGCCTGCCCCGGCACACATCGTGCAGGAAGACATCGTAGGCCCGTCGCTGGGTGCCGCTTCCATCCAGGCTGGTTTCATTTCCTGCGTGGTGGCCTTTATCCTCTTGATGGTGTACACGTGCTCCATGTACGGCTTCATCCCCGGCATGGTGGTCAACGGCGCCCTGCTGCTGAACGTGTTCTTCACCTTCGGTATCCTGACTTCCTTCCAGGCCGCGCTGACCATGAGCGGTATCGCCGGTATGGTGCTGGCCATCGGCATGGCGGTGGATGCCAACGTACTTATCTATGAGCGCACGAAGGAAGAACTCCGCAACGGCAAGACCGTGAAGATGGCGCTGCAAGACGGTTATAAGAATGCCTTCTCTGCCATCTTCGACTCTAACTTCACGTCTATCATCACCGGTATCATCCTGTTCTATTTCGGTACAGGTCCTATCCGCGGATTTGCCACGACACAGATTATCGGTATCGCCATTTCGTTCTTCACGGCAGTTTACCTGACCCGTCTGGTATATGACTATTTCATGAAGAAAGACAAGTGGCAGCATCTGACGTTCGAGACGAAGTTGTCGCGTGGTGTCCTGCAGGATACTCACTTCGACTTTATGGGCCGCAACAAGACATGGGCTATCGGTACGGTAGCATTCGTTGTGCTGTGGTTAGGCTTCCTGGGTGTCCGTGGATTAAGCCAGAGCATTGACTTCACGGGCGGACGCAACTATCAGGTGCGCTTCGACCAGCCCACCCAACCCGAACAATTGCGCGAAGTGCTGGAAGGCAACCTGGATGATGCCAACGTAAGCGTCATTGCCATCGGTACGGACGGTCGCACCATGCGTATCAGCACGAACTACCGCATCGCCGAAGAAGGCGCTAATGTGGATGCTGAAATCGAGGCTAAATTGTATGAACTGTTGAAGCCCCTGCTGACCGAGGGTACTACGTTGGAGCAATTCGTAGACCGCGATAATCAGGAGGGTGGTACCATCATCAGTTCGCAGAAGGTAGGCCCGAGCATTGCAGATGACACCACGGTGGCTGCCTTCTGGGCTGTATTCTTCGCTCTGATTGCCATCGGCCTCTACATCCTGTTCCGTTTCCGCAACATTGCGTTCAGTGTCGGTTCTATTGCCGCGTTGGCTTTCGACACGTTGGGCATCCTGGGTATCTATTCTATGTTCTGGGGCGTCCTGCCGTTCTCCATGGAGATTGACCAGACATTCGTGGGTGCCATCCTGACGGCTATCGGTTATTCTATCAACGACAAGGTGGTGATCTTCGACCGTGTGCGCGAATTCTTGCACCTCTATCCGAAGCGCAACAGTTACCAACTGTTCAACGACTCGCTGAACTCCACGCTGACCCGTACGTTGTTCACCGGTTCTTCGACGTTGATTGTGCTGGTGGTTATCTTCTTCCTGGGTGGTGAGAGCATCCGTAGCTTCTCCTTCGCCATGATCCTGGGTGTGGTAATCGGTACGTTCTCGTCCCTGTTCATCGGTTCGCCCATTGCTTACGCCATGATGCACAAGAAGCGTGATGCCGGCAAGGGCATTGAGCCGATGCCTGCCAAGGAAGCCTGATGAATGTGTTATGAATCCCTGATGCGGATGGTCTGATCCATCCCTACGCATAAGCAGGCGCGTATTGCGCGGATGACACGGATATCCCGTGTGCCCCGCACAATACGCGCCTCTGTTTTTTCGGGGCTTCCCGGAGGCATTTTGATGATGTCCGCCGGGGTATATCCCCGCCCGAAGGCGCAGGCTCGCCTAAGCACGGGCGCAAGCTCGCCTAAGCGCAGGCGGGGATATACCTTATCCGAAGGGGCGAAAAAATCACTATTCCGCGTGACAAAACGAAAATCCATGCGACAGATAGGATACATATCAACTAATTTATTTATCTTTGTTAGCCGAAAAGGTTAGCATCCAAAAACTACGTAGCAAAATGAAGGATTTTCTGAAATTTACGCTTGCCACCATTACGGGCATCATCGTATCAAGCGTCTTGTTGTTCATCGTCAGTATACTGGTGATGTTCAGTATGTTGTATTCGTCGGATTCGGAAGTGATCGTGCGCGAGAACTCCATCCTGAAGCTGAACCTGAACGGGGCGCTGGTCGAACGGAGCGAGGAAGACCCGTTGAGCCTCCTGTGGGGAGACGAAACCGCGGTGTATGGGCTGGACGACTTGTTGGCCTCTATCCGCAAGGCTAAAGAGAATGAAAACATCAAAGGCATTTATATCGAGGCAACGAGCCTGATTGCTGACGGCTTTGCTTCGCTGAAGGAAGTGCGCGACGCCTTGGCCGATTTCAAGGAGTCGGGCAAGTTTATCGTGGCCTACGGAGATATGTACACCCAGCCGATGTACTACGTGGCCAGTGTGGCCGACCGGGTATTGCTGAACCCGCAGGGCATGCTGGAGTGGAGCGGCCTGTCGTCCATGCCGGTATTCTACAAGGACCTGATGGACAAGCTGGGCATCCGGTGGCAAATCTTCAAGGTGGGCACGTACAAGAGTGCCGTGGAGCCTTTCATCGGCATGGAAATGAGCGAGGCTAACCGCGAGCAGACAACGGACTATCTGACCTCCTTGTGGGGAGAGATGACCGCCGAGGTGGCCGCTTCGCGCGGGGTGACGGTGGACGACCTGAACCGGGCTGCCGACCGCATGTTGCTCTTCCAGCCTGCGGCGGAATGTGTGCAGGTCGGCTTGGCGGACACGTTGATCTACAAGAATGACGTGCGCGACTACCTGAAGCAATGGGCCGGCATCGACAAGGACGATGATTTGCGCACGTTGGGACTGAAGGACATGAAGAATGTGAAGAAAAACGTGCCGAAAGACAAGAGCGGCAACATCGTGGCCGTGTACTATGCCGACGGCATGATAGGCAGCCTGATGGCCGGCGGAAGCGGGCAGGGCATTGATGGCAACCAGATGATCCGCGACCTGCGCGGGCTGAAGGAGGACGAGGATGTGAAGGCCGTGGTGTTGCGCATCAATTCGCCCGGAGGCAGTGCCTATGACTCGGAGCAAATCTGGCATGCCGTCGGAGAACTGAAAAAGGAGAAACCGGTCATTGTGTCTATGGGTGACTATGCCGCATCGGGCGGATACTACATTGCCTGCAATGCGGACACCATTGTGGCCGAGCCTACCACGCTGACGGGTTCCATCGGCATCTTCGGCATGATGCCCGACATGGAAGGTCTGGCGCAGAAAGTCGGTGTCGGCTTTGATGTGGTGAAGACCAATGAGTTCAGTGATTTTGGAATTCCGGTGCGCCCCATGACAGAGAGTGAGAAGGCCCTGATGCAAGCCTACGTAGAACGGGGATACGACCTCTTCCTGACGCGCGTGGCCGAAGGCCGCGGGATGAGCAAGGAGGCGGTGGACCAAGTGGGGCAGGGCCGTGTCTGGACAGGTATCCGTGCCAAAGAATTGGGCTTGGTGGACGAACTGGGCGGATTGGACCGTGCCTTGGAGATAGCCGTGGCGCAGGCCGGTGTCGAAGGCTATACGCGGATAGACTATCCGGGCAAGAAGAGTGCTTGGGAGCAGCTGAAGGATTTCAATCCCGCTGGCTATGTCAAGGCTCGTGTGTTGCAAGGCGAGGCCGGACGATGGTTCCGCCAAATGGAAACCTTGGATAGCTTTGATCTGCAAGATGCTTTGCAGGCCCGTATGCCGTTTGAACCCCATATCCATTGATCGGACGGATGGACGGGCAGGACTTCAAGATATTCCGCTGGCTGCGCCCGGTGGCGTGGCTGTATGGCGTGGGCGTGGAATTACGCAATAAGCTCTTCGACTGGGGTTGGCTCCGGTCGGAGAGCTTTAGCTTGCCTGTCATCTGTGTCGGCAATCTGGCAGTGGGCGGCACTGGCAAGACCCCGCATACGGAATACCTGATCCGCCTGCTCCGTAGTCAACGGCTGAACGTGGCTACCTTGAGCCGAGGCTACCGGCGCAAGACCACGGGGTATGTGCTGGCCGACGTGCAGAGCAGCGTGACCAGCATCGGCGACGAACCCCGGCAGATGAAAGCCAAGTTCCCGGATGTCAGGGTGGCGGTGGACGAAGACAGATGCCACGGCATCCGCGAGCTGATGAAACTGGACAAGCCCCAAGTGGACGTGGTGGTGCTGGACGATGCCTACCAGCATCGCCGGGTGAAGGCGGGACTGAACATCCTGCTGACGGACTATCACCGACTGCTGACGGATGACGTCCTGCTGCCTGCGGGACGTTTGCGCGAACCGGCGGAAGGCAAGGCGCGCGCCCAGGTGGTGGTCGTGACCAAGTGTCCGGAGGACATCAAGCCGATAGACTTCAATATCATCACCAAGAAGCTCAACCTCTATCCTTGGCAGCAGTTGTTCTTCACAGGTTTGCGCTACGGACGCTTGCAACCGGTCTTCCCCGGTCGGGTGAAGCCGTCTGACCGCCAGGAGGTGCTGGACAAGAGCAAGCAAGTGCTGCTAGTGACGGGCATCGCGCAGCCTGCGCCGCTGGTGAAAGAGATGGAAGAGCGGGCGGGCAACGTGGTACATCTGGCCTTCGGCGACCATCATGACTTCAACCGGCGGGACTTCCAGCGGATAGAAGAATGCTTCGACAGCATGGAGGGGAAGCCCTGCCTGGTGGTGACCACCGAGAAAGACGCGACCCGGCTGAAGGGACACCCCTTGTTGCCCGACCGCCTGAAAGCGCATCTGTATGCGCTGCCCGTGGAAATCAAAATCTTGCAAAACCAACAACTCGCATTCAACCAAACTATCATAAACTATGTTAGAACGAATCCAAGAAACCGCATCCTTCCTTAAAGAGAAGATGCACACCCGGCCCGAGACGGCCATCATCCTGGGAACCGGTCTGGGCAGTCTGGCCGATGAAATTACGGACAAGTATGAAATCCCGTACGAACATATCCCCTACTTTCCCGTATCCACGGTAGAAGGGCACAAAGGCAAACTGATCTTCGGCAAACTGGGACAGAAGGATATCGTGGCCATGCAGGGACGCTTTCATTATTACGAAGGCTACACCATGCAGCAGGTGACCTTTCCGGTGCGTGTGATGCGCGAGCTGGGCATAAAGACTTTGTTCGTGTCTAATGCGGCAGGCGGCATGAATCCGGATTTCGGTATCGGCGACCTGATGATCATCACGGACCACATCAACTTCTTCCCCGAACATCCGTTGCACGGCAAGAACATCCCCTACGGTCCCCGCTTCCCGGACATGAGCGAGGCGTATGACCGCGAGCTGATCCGCAAGGCCGATGCCATAGCCGCCGAGCGGGGCATTCGCGTGCAGCACGGCGTGTATGTGGGCACACAAGGTCCTACGTTCGAGACGCCGGCAGAGTATCGCATGTATCGCATCTTGGGTGGCGATGCCGTGGGCATGTCCACTGTGCCCGAGGTCATCGTGGCCAACCATTGTGGCATCAAGGTGTTCGGTATCTCGGTGATTACCGACTTGGGTGTGGAAGGCAAGATAGTGGAAGTTTCGCACGAGGAAGTGCAGAAAGCTGCCGATGCCGCACAGCCCAAGATGACAGAGATTATGCGCGAACTGATTAACCGGGCGTAAAAGAAGGTATGAGAACAGAAATAGCTACCCTCGGCGAGTTTGGCCTTATCCGCCACCTCACCGAGGGCATTGAATTGAAAAACGAATCGAGCCGTTACGGGGTAGGGGACGATGCTGCCGTTCTGTCTTATCCTGCCGACCGTGAGGTGTTGATGACGACCGACCTGTTGCTGGAAGGTGTGCACTTCGACCTGACCTATGTGCCGCTGAAGCACTTGGGTTACAAGTCGGCCGTGGTGAACTTCTCGGACATCTACGCTATGAACGGCACACCGAGGCAAATCACCGTGTCGCTGGGCCTGTCCAAGCGGTTCAGTGTGGAGGATATGGAAGCCCTGTATGCAGGCATCCGCCTGGCGTGCGAGGAATACGGTGTGGACATCGTGGGTGGCGACACCACTTCGTCGCTTACGGGACTGACCATCAGCATTACCTGCATCGGCGACGTGGAGCGGGGCAAGGCTGTCTATAGGAACGGTGCGCACGAGACGGATCTCATCTGCGTCAGCGGCGACTTGGGGGCGGCCTATATGGGACTGCAACTGCTGGAGCGCGAGAAACTGGCTTTGAAGGATGCCGGAGAAGATGTGCAGCCCGACTTTGCAGGCCGCGAATACCTGCTGGAGCGTCAGTTGAAGCCGGAGGCACGGCGGGATATCATTCAGAAATTGCGCGAGGCCGGTGTACAGCCCACGGCGATGATGGACATCTCCGACGGCCTTTCATCGGAACTGCTGCACATCTGCACGCAAAGCAAAGTCGGTTGCCGCGTCTACGAGGAACATATCCCCTTGGATTATCAGACGGCTGTGATGGCTGAAGAGCTGAACATGAACGTGACGACTTGCGCCTTGAATGGGGGCGAGGACTATGAATTGCTGTTCACCGTGCCTATCGCCGACCATGAGAAGGTGTCGGAGATGGAGGGCGTGAAACTCATCGGGCACATCACCAAGCCGGAACTGGGCTGCGCGCTGATTACCCGCGATGGCCAGGAATTTGAGCTGAAGGCGCAAGGATGGAATCATTTGGCCACTGGAGAATAAAGAATCGTGTTGGAGTGTCAACAAGCGTGCGGAGTGTTCACATGGAGACACGTAAACACTTCGCACGCGCAATAATTCTTATTATATCATTCAGGTGTACAGTCCCCCATTAATGGAGATCACTTCGCCCGTGATGTAAGCGGCTTCGTCCGACAGCAGGAAGCCCGTCAGCGCCGCCACTTCTTCCGGCTTGCCGAAGCGTCCTATGGGGATCTGCTTCTTCAGTTCATCCTGCGGCAGGTCCTTGGTCATGTCCGTCTCGATGAAGCCGGGCGCAATGGCGTTGACTGTCACGCCGCGTGGGGCAACTTCCTGCGCCAGTGCCTTGGTGGCGCCAATGATGGCCGCCTTGGCTGCGCTATAGTTGGTCTGTCCGGGCAGCCCCTTCAGGCCCGACAGGGAGGACATGTTGACGATGCGTCCTCCGTGCTTGCGCATCATCATCTTGGGGAGCAGGCGTGACGTGACATAGAAGAAGCCGTTCAGCGTGATATCCAGCACGTCGTGCCAGTCGCTCTCTGGCATCATGAACATCATGCCGTCGCGGCGGATGCCGGCGTTGTTCACCAAGTAAGCGATGTAGTCATCCGGATGCGCCTCTTCCCAGCGGGACAGGGCATCGTCCACTTCCTGTTTCACACGGACGTCGAAGCGCAGCAGTTCGGCGGAGACGCCTTCTGCCTCGACTAGTGTTTTCACTTCTTGGGCGGCAGCTTCGTTCGACTGATAGTTTATGAGTACGGGGATTCCCATTTGGGCGATCTTCAGGCAGACGGCCCTGCCCAAACCACGCGAACCTCCGGTTACGAGTGCATATTTCATATATAATATAAATAATGTATTGACCCTATGCCCGGATGTGTCCGATAAAGGCTCCCCGGGAAGTGGTTGCAAAAGTACAAAATAAGTATTATAAAAGCAAAAGCCATTCATCCATATTGCAGATGAACGGCTTTTTAGAGTCTATTAATCAGGGAAATCCCAGCTTATCGCTTTTCGTGGCGTCCGCCCTTGCGTTCGGGCTTTTCCGTGTAGCCTTCGGGCTTGGGGATCAGCACCTTGTGCGAGAGCTTGAACTTGCCCGTCTTCGGGTCGATGTCCAGCAGCTTCACGTCGATGTCGTCACCTTCCTTCCAGCCGGCTTCCTCGACCGTTTCCAGGCGTTTCCAGTCGAACTCGGAGATGTGGAGCAAGCCGTCCTTGCCCGGCAGGAACTCCACGAATGCGCCGTAAGGCATGATGGAGCGGATCTTGCCGTGGTAGACTTCGCCCACTTCGGGGATGGCCACGATGGCCTTGATCATGCGGATGGCATCGTCAATGCACTTCTTGTTGGTGCCGGCGATTTCGATGCGGCCTTCGTTGCCCACTTCTTCGATGTTGATGATGGCGCCCGTCTCTTCCTCCATGCCTTGGATGATCTTTCCGCCCGGGCCAATCACTGCGCCGATGAACTCCTTCGGGATGGTCATCGTCTCGATGCGCGGAGCGTGCGGCTTCAGGTCGGCGCGTGGTTCGGGCATCGTTTCCGTCAGTTTGCCCAGGATGTATTCGCGGCCTTCCTTGGCTTGCAGCAGGGCTTTCTCCAGGATGTCGTAGGACAAGCCGTCCACCTTGATGTCCATCTGTGTGGCGGTGATACCGTTCTTCGTGCCCGTCACCTTGAAGTCCATGTCGCCCAGGTGGTCCTCATCGCCCAGGATATCGGACAGGACAGCATATTTGTCTTCGCCTGCGTTCTTGATCAAGCCCATGGCGATGCCCGACACGGGGTTCTTGATCTGCACGCCGGCATCCATCAGCGCCAGGGTGCCTGCACATACGGTAGCCATGGACGAAGAACCGTTGGATTCGAGGATGTCGGACATGACGCGTACCACGTAGGGGTAGCCTTCAGGAATCTGGCCCTTCAATGCGCGCCATGCCAGGTGGCCGTGACCAATCTCGCGACGGCCTACGCCGCGCTGTGCCTTGGCCTCGCCCGTGGAGAACGGCGGGAAGTTGTAGTGCAGCAGGAAGCGTTCCTTGCCCTGCACCAGCACGTCGTCCACGATTTTCTCGTCATCCTTCGTGCCCAGTGTCACCGTGGCCAGGGCTTGCGTCTCGCCGCGGGTGAAGATGGCCGATCCGTGGGGGCCGGGCAGCGGGCTGACTTCGCACCAGATGGGGCGGATTTCCGTTGTCTTACGTCCGTCCAGACGCTTGCCTTCGTCCAGGATGCAGCGGCGCATGGCCTCTTTCTCCACATCGTGGTAGTAGCGGTCGATGAGCGGGGCCTTTTCTTCCAGTTCCTCTTCGGTGAATTGTGCCTTGAATTCGTCGCGGATGGCGGTGAAGGCATCCTCGCGTTCGTGCTTGTTGCGGTTGCCGCTGGCGGCGATGGCGTATGCCTTGTCGTAGCAGGCATCGTGCACGGCCTTGCGCAGGTCTTCGTCGTTCACCTCGTGGCAGTATTCGCGCTTCACGGTCGAACCTACTTCTTCGGCCAGCTCCATCTGTGCCTTGCACATGGGCTTGATGGCCTCGTGGGCGGCCTTGAGGGCGGCCAGCAGGTCTTGCTCGGACACTTCCTTCATCTCGCCTTCCACCATCATGATGTTCTCGTAGGTGGCGCCCACCATCAGGTCCATATCGGCCTTCTCCAGTTGTTCAAAGGTGGGGTTGATGACGAATTGTCCGTCGATGCGGGCCACACGCACTTCGGCGATGGGGCCTCCGAAGGGGATGTCGCTCACGGCCAGTGCGGCAGAGGCGGCCAGCCCGGCCAGTGCGTCCGGCATGTCTATGCCGTCGGCCGAGAAGAGGATGATGTTGACATATACTTCAGCGTGGAAATTGTCGGGGAAGAGGGGGCGCAGGGCGCGGTCTACCAGGCGGCAGGTCAGGATTTCAGCATCCGAGGCACGGCCTTCGCGGCGGGTGAAGCCGCCGGGGAAACGTCCGAACGCGGAATACTTTTCTTTATACTCTACCTGAAGGGGCATGAAGTCTGTACCGGGAACTGCATCTTTTGCGGCACAAACAGTAGCCAACAGCATGGTGTTGCCCATGCGCAGCATCACAGCACCATCTGCCTGTTTTGCCAGCTTTCCCGTCTCGAGCGTGATGGTTCTGCCATCGGCCAGCTCGATAGTCTTAACAATGGGGTTAATCATAAAAAATCTGTTGTTTCTATTTTCTCTTAAAATTCGCGCAAAGATACATATTATTATTTAGGTAAGCTCGTGATACTGAAATAAAAAGTTTATAAATCCGTAATTTTTCCCCTTTTTCGCGCGCAAAGCGTGGGAAAATGCTTTGACTAAACCCGAAAAGACGTATCTTTGCACCGCATCTGCCGCGTCCGTGCCTTGCTTTCGCGGAGGCCGTGCCTTCCCTTCGCGGAGGCGTTGCTTCCGCGAGGGAATTCAGGTATGTTCCCGCCCATGGGCGCGGGCTGCTGCGCCCGTGCTTAGGCGAGCCTCCGCCCGCAGGCGCGGGCATGGGTAAGCAGGCGGATGGCAACATGCTGATTATCAAGATTAATTTTATAACCGGAAAATGAAGAAGAATATGCTTTGCGCCGCGCTGGTCGTGGCCGCCTTGGGTGCCTGTAGCTCCGGGCCCCAGTTCAAGATAGAAGGCGAAGTGACGGGGGCGGACGGAAAAATGCTCTACCTGGAGGCATCGGCCTTGGAAGGCATCGTGCCGATGGACTCCGTGAAGCTCGACGGGGACGGCTCGTTCACGTTCAAGGGCGAGCGGCCGGCTTCGCCCGAATTCTACCGCTTGCGCGTGGAGGACAAGGTCATCAACCTGTCCGTGGACTCCACCGAGACGCTGACGGTGGAGGCACCCTATGAGAACTTTGCCACGGACTATACCGTGACGGGCTCGGCCAACTGCGAGAAAATCAAGGAACTGACCCTGAAGCAGACCCGCCTGCAAAGCCGTGTGGACGAGCTTTCGGCGGCGATGAACGCCCGCGCCCTGGGAGTGGACGACTTTCAGGACAGCCTGGCGGTGCTGCTCAAGGCATATAAGGACGAGGTGAAAATCAACTACATCTTCTCCGCGCCCAACACTGCTGCCGCCTACTTCGCCCTGTTCCAGAAGCTGAACAACTACCTCATCTTCGACCCCCTGAACAGCAAGGAGGATATCCGCTGCTTTGCCGCCGTGGCCACCAGCCTGAACCAGCACTTCCCCCATGCCGACCGCTCGAAGAACCTCTACAACATCGTCATCAAGGGGATGAAGAACACGCGCGCCCGCCAGCAGCAAGTGGTGGAGGTGCCCGAGACGACCGTGCAGGAGACGGGCGTGATTGACATCGACCTGCGCGACCTGGAAGGCAACGTGCATCGCCTGTCCGACCTGAAGGGGAAAGTGGTCATCCTGGACTTCACCATCTACCAGAGCGCCGTGTCGGCTTCGCACAACTACATGCTGCGCGACCTCTACGACAAGTATGCTGCCCAAGGGTTGCAGATCTACCAAGTGTCGCTGGATGCCGACGAGCACTATTGGAAGACCACGGCCGACAACCTGCCCTGGATCTGCGTGCGCGACGGCAACGGCATTTACTCCAGCTATGCCACCGCCTACAATGTGCAGAACGTGCCCACGCTCTTCCTCGTGAGCCGCGCCAACGAGCTGGTTTCCCGGAGCGAGACCATCAAAGATCTCGAAAAAGAAGTGAAAGCTTTGCTCTAAGACGTTAGAAATTAGGATATTTGGTTTAAATATGTTACAAAGCATCGGTTTTCGCTTGACACGTATGGATTAAAAGCCTATCTTTGCAGCAGAAATAAGGAAAGAGGGTTCCAACATGCCACACATGTTGGAATTCTTTTTTGTTTATAAGCAAGCCATGCGCCCGTCCGCGTGTGGCGAGAAGTATCCAAACCGTAAAACATTAAAAAACTTTTAGGAGGAATAACTATGGCTTATATGTCAGAAGACGGCTACAACAAGTTGGTGGCCGAATTGAAACACATGGAGGCGGTGGAACGCCCCAAAATCATTGCGGCGATAGCCGAGGCACGCGACAAGGGTGACCTGTCCGAAAATGCAGAGTATGATGCCGCCAAGGAAGCGCAAGGCATGTTGGAAGGCAAGATCGCCAAACTGAAGGCCGTGATTGCCGATGCCAAAATCATCGACGAGTCCAAGCTGAAGACGGACTCCGTGCAAATCCTGAACAAGGTGGAGCTGAAGAACGTGAAGAACGGTGCCAAGATGACCTACACCATCGTGTCCGAAAGCGAAGCCAACCTGAAGGAGGGCAAGATCTCGGTCAACACTCCCATCGCGCAAGGCCTGCTGGGCAAGAAGGTGGGCGACGTGGTCGAAATCAAGGTGCCCCAGGGAATGATCAAACTGGAAGTCCTGAATATCTCGTTCTAAACCGATACGCGTATGACTATATTCAGCAGAATCATAGCAGGGGAGATCCCTTGCTACAAGGTGGCCGAGGACGACAAGTTCTTTGCCTTCCTGGACATCAACCCGCTGGCTAAGGGGCATACGTTGGTGGTGCCCAAGCAGGAAGTGGACTATATCTTCGAGCTGAGCGACGAGGACCTGGCCGCCATGCACGTCTTTGCCAAGCATGTCGCGTTGGCCATCGGTAAGGCTTTCCCCTGCCGCAAGGTGGGTATGGCCGTGCTGGGTTTGGAAGTGCCCCATGCGCACATCCACCTCGTGCCCATGCAGAGCGAGAAGGATATGCTCTTCTCCAATCCCAAGCTGAAGCTGACGGACGAAGAGTTCAAGGCAGTGGCCGAAGCCATCCGGGCGCAGCTCTGAACGGCTTCGCACGGCAAGTGAAAAAAGAGAGAAAGGCGCGGATTTCAACCAACCGAAATCCGCGCCTTTCTTCCTAAATTATTATACGCGATGAAAAATCAGATGTAGTCCTCGCCCAGCTTGATCTGCGTGTCGTTCACATACCGGCGGATGGAATGCTCTTCATCCTTCTTGCAGATGAGGAGCACATTGTCCGACTCGGCCACCAGGTATCCCTCCAGTCCGTCGATGACGGCCAGCTTGTTGTTGGGCAAGGTGACGATGTTGTTGCGGCAGTTGTAGAGCAGCGATTGGCACTTGAGGATGACATTGCCGTCCTCGTCCTTGTTGGATAGGTCGTAGAGCGAGCTCCAGGTGCCCAGGTCCGACCAGCCAAAGTCGCCCAGCGACACGTAGACATTGTCCGCTTTCTCCATGATGCCAAAGTCGATGGACACGTTGGGGCAGGCGGGGAAGTGCTCGTCGATGTAACGCTTCTCCTCCGGCGTGCCAAAGAGGCCCACTCCCGGCTCGAACTTGGCGGTCACCTCGGGCAGCAGCTGTTCGCCTGCCTTGATGATGGTGTTAACGTTCCACATGAACAAACCCGAATTCCAGTAAAACTCGCCGCTCTCCACGAAGACCTTGGCCAGCTCCAGTTCCGGCTTCTCCGTGAAGGTCTTTACCTTGTAGAAATTGTCGCCCACCTGTTCATCAATCTGTATGTACCCGTATCCCGTCTCGGGGCGGTTCGGCTTGATGCCCAGCGTCAGGAGCTTCTCGGATTGCGCCACAAACTCCAATCCTCTCTTGATGGCTGTCAGGAACTCCTCCTCTTTCAAGATTAGGTGGTCCGAGGGAGCCACCACGATGTTGGCATTGGGGTTCAAGGCACGGATGTGATACGATGCCCAAGCGATGCACGGAGCCGTGTTGCGTCGTGTAGGCTCCAGCAGAATCTGTTCGGATGCCAGTTCGGGCAACTGTTCCTTCACCAGTTCGGCATACAGGTCGTTGGTCACAATCAGGATATTCTCCTCGGGTATCACCTTCTTGAACCGGTCGTAAGTCTGTTGCAGCAACGAACGTCCTGTCCCGAAGAAATCGAGGAACTGCTTGGGCAGGTTTTTTCGGCTGAACGGCCAGAAGCGGCTGCCTACTCCTCCACCCATGATTACACAAAAATTATCTTTATTGGCTGCCATACGATATAGTTTTAAAAGTTTCGGCTAATGTACAACATTTCCCCTTATGAATCCAGCTTCCCCCGCTGTTTTCTTCTTTTTTTCGCCTTTTTTTAGGAAAAGTATTGTAGGTTTAGAAAAAAGCCGTATCTTTGCACCGCAAATAAGGAAAACGAGTTGCCCAGATGGCGGAATCGGTAGACGCGCTGGTCTCAAACACCAGTGGATTCACTTCCATCCCGGTTCGACCCCGGGTCTGGGTACGAGTAAATCGGCTAAGTAATTGAATATTAATGCTTAGCCGATTTTGTTTTGCCTCCATTGTTCCCGTTTTGTTGGGTCAGTAGATTTTTAGTGGGGATTTTTCAAATTAAAGATTAATTCTTTTACTTTGCGGCATGGAAAACGATTATTTGAACATGTTGGCCAGTATAGTACTGCCTACACAGATATTGGATTACTTCTCCA